>CAYOTD010000104.1:0-10874 GCA_964406685.1 uncultured Solibacteraceae bacterium
CGCCGGGCGCGCCCGATCCGGTCCGCATCGCCCGCCGCCACGCGTTCCTGCGCGAGCAGCCGACGCCGGACTTCTTCGAAGGCATGCTGATGGGCAACGGCGACATCGGCGTCTGCGTGGTCACGCGGCCTGACGCCCTGGGACTGCACATCGGCAAGCTCGACGTCTGGGACATCCGCGTCAGCGAGGACCACGCGCAACACGTCCTGCCCTTCGACAAGGTGCTGGAGCTATGGAAGCGCGCCGGCGAGGAGGCCAAGCGCCAGGGCCGACCCGACATGACCTTCCTGGAATCCAACATCCCCTTGTTCCGCGAGTATGCTCAGAAGGTGCGCAGTTCTTACGCGCAACCCTGGCCGCGCCCCTGGCCCTGCGGCACCGTGTGGTTTCACTGGGACTCACGCTGGGTCCGCATCGTCCGCCAGGAATTGGACCCGTCGAACGGCCTTTACACTCTCGACCTTGAATTGGAGGGCGCGCGGCGCTGCCGCATCCGGACGCTGGTGAACTGGAACGCCGGCCACATCCTGGTGTGGTCCGATCAGCCCGCTCCGGTGACCTCGGTGGTCTACTATCCGCATATCGACACCAAGGTGGCGCTGCCGGACCCGAAGCTACAGGCGGGCGAAGGCAAGTTCTCCTGCTTCCAGGTGTTGCCCGCCACCGCGCCCACCGCTGAACAGCCCAATCCGCCGCACAGCCCGAAGGACTCGAGTTTCACTCTGGCGGGTGTGCTGTCGGGCAAATGGAAGAAAGCGGATCCTCCCCGGCGCCCAGACCGTCCCAACGTCTGTTTCGCGCGCGCCGCCGCCGCTCCGCTGCGGCTCGATCTGACTCTGGTCACGCCGCGCGACACGCCGGTTGCGCCGCGCCCGCTGGCGGCGGTTCCGGCGGCCCGGCACCAGGCCGCGACGGCGAAGGCCTGGCGCGCCTTCTGGTCGCGTTCGGCCGTGGAGATGGAGGACCGCGAACTGGAGCGGCTGTGGTACCGCAACCAGTACTTCCTGGCCTGCTGCCTGCGTGAGGGCAAGATCGCGCCCGGCCTGTTCGGCAACTGGTCCACCGGCTCGATCGGCACGGCGTGGCATGGCGACTATCACATGAACTACAACACGCAGCAGGTCTTCTGGGGCGTGTTCAGCTCCAACCACGTCGAACAGCACCTGCCCTACGTCGACCTGGTGGAGCGCCTGATGCCCATCGCCGAGCGCGACGCGCGCGACGTCTTCGGCCTGCCGGGGGCGTACTTCCCGCACTCGGCCTACCCCGTCCCCAGCCAGGTGAACGCCTATCCGGTTCCGCCCTGGGGACACGAAATCTGCGAAACGCCCTGGACCGTGCAGAGCCTGTGGTGGCACTATCTCTACACCCTCGATGAGAGGTTCCTGAAGCGGGCCTATCCGCCGTTGCGCGCCGCCGCGCGCTTCCTGGCCGCGTACATGAAGAAGGGCGACGACGGCAAGTATCACGTGATCCCCACCGTGTCGCCCGAGAACTGGGGCGCCACCGTCGACTTCCGCCTGAACCGCGACGCGATCATCGACCTTGCCCTAGCCGAGTTCGTCTTAGAGGCCTGCGAGGAAGCCTCGCGGATTCTGGACATCGACGCCGCGGAGCGCGAGCGCTGGCGCGAAGTCCGGGAAAACGTCGCGCCGTATCCGAAAGGTGCCGGACCGCACGGGGAGGTTTGGCTGGATGTCGTCGACGCGCCGCACGAGCACGTCTACAACGTCCCGGTGACTCTCGCGCCAGTCTTCCCGGCGGAACGTGTCGGACTGGGCCGCCGCGAGAACCTGCTCGCGCTGGCCCGCAACACCGCCCGCACAATCCGCCTGGAGGGCGGCAACGACCTGGTGTGGCAACCGCTGGCGCGCGCCCGGCTGGGCATGCTGGACCTGGAGTGGTTCAAGCGCGAGGTGCGCTACTGCCTGCTGCCGAATGGCGTCGCCAACGACCGCACGCGCCAGATCGGCGGCCGCTACTCCGACAACACCTCGCCCGACTTCATGATGCGCATGGGCATCTGGACCGAGAACCTGTCTCTCCCGGTGGTAGTCAACGAGTGCCTGATGCAGAGCTACACCGGCGTGATCCGCCTGTTCCCCAATGCGCAGGGCCTCGGCCGGACGCGCTTTGCCAACCTGCGCGCGGTGGGGGCGTTCCTGGTGAGTGCCGCCTGGGACGGCAAGACGGCCTCCGAGGTGCGCCTCCGCAGCGAACGCGGCGCCACGGCGCGGTTGCTCAATCCCTGGCGCGGAGCGAAGGTCGTCGTGCGCAACACGAACGAAGTCCCGGTGAAGTGGGACGGAGAGATCTTCTCCTTCCCGACGCGCGCCGGAGCGACGTACACGGTCGAACGTTCCGCCCCTTGAGAGATCGGGGCCGGCCCTACACCGTCAGCTTCCAGGGGGCGCGGTACTGCGCCTTGAGGTACTTCCGCGCGGCTTCCTGCTTGACGGTCTTGGCCGCGTCATCCCAGTCGAGCGTCATGCCGGTTCGCAGGGCCACATTCGACAGGATGCAGGCCTGCGAAGTACGCACCACGGTCTCGATATCGGCAATGGGTTTCTCGCGCGACTTGATGCACTCGACGAAGTTCGCCCAGTGCGGATCGTTCATCGGGACCTTCTCCTTGTCGTGATCCTCGAAGGCCTGAAGCGTGGAGCCGCGCCCGGCGGGGATCAGCTTGTATCCGCCGCGATTGATGACGAGCGTCCCCCTGGTGCCCAGAAACGCCGTGCCGTAACTTTCGCCGAACATCGGCTCCGGCGCCGCTGTCCGGCTCTCGTACGTACAGACGAACTTGGGATACTGGTAACTGGCGATGAGGGTGTCCGGTGTCTCGGTGTTGTCGTTGACGTAGAACTTCGAACCGATGGCGGCGTGCTTCACCGGCATGACTTCATCGAAGGCGTACTGCACGATATCCAGCAGGTGGACGTTCCAGTCCGTCATGGCGCCGCCGGCGTAGTCCCAGAAGTAGCGGAACGTGGACCAGCGCCCATCCACGATGCCCCAGCGGTTGATGTTGAACGGACGCTTGGGGGCGGGCCCCAGCCACAGGTCCCAATCCAGCCCCGCGGGAGGATTTTCGTCGGGCGGGAAGCCGTAGCCGTCTTTCTTGGTCAGGCCCGCCTGCCAGGTTTTGGCGCAGGTGATCTGGCCCAGTTCGCCGCTCTTGACAATCTCCACCGCCTTCTTGAAGAAGTAGCCCGAGCGCTGCATGGTGCCGCCCTGCACGACGCGCTTGTACTTGCGCGCCGCTTCGATCATCTTGAAGCCCTCGTCCACGTAAACGCAGGCGGGCTTCTCGACATAGACGTCCTTGCCCGCCTTGCACGCCTCCACCATCATGTAGGCGTGCCAGTGGTCGGGGGTCGAGATGCAAACCACGTCGATGGACTTGTCGGCGATGATCTCGCGGAAGTCCTTCACCAGTCTTGGTTCGTGGCCCAGTTTGCGCGCCCTCGCCTGGGCCCTCTCGAGATTGGCCTGCCAGACGTCGCACAGGGCGACGAGCTGGAAGCCCGCCTTGGCGGCGAATCCGATATTGCCCTGCCCCATCGCGCCCGTGCCGATGTGCGCGATGGCGAGCTTGTCGTTGGCGCCTTTCAGATTACCCGTGAAAATCGATGTCGTCAGCGCGGCGCCGCCGGCCGCTTTCAAAAAGTCGCGGCGCACGCCGCTATGATCCGAACTCATCAGTCCGTCCTTTCCAGCCCCGATTACTTGAAGCGATCTTCCTTGAGGGCCTTGACGATGGCGCGCTTCAACGCCAGCGGATCCACCGGCCCCTGCACCTTGTAGAGATACTCGCCGCCCGGCGCGATCAGCACCGTGTACGGCAGCGCCGCGTTCCAATCCTTATCGAAGGCCTCCATCAGCTTGTACTTGTCGGTGTCCGCGAACAGAAGATTCCGGTTGGAGGCCTGCATCTTCTTGAGGGTCTCCAGGACCTCTTTCTTCTCGTCCGGGAAGTTGGCGGCCACGCTGACCATCTCGAACGCGCGGCGGCGGTACATGCGGTTGATGGTGACCAATTCCGGAAACTCGGTCAGGCACGGCCCGCACCACGTGGCCCAGAAGTTGACCAGCCGGAGCTTGCCGGAATCGTTCTTGCGCAGCGCCTGAAGCGCGGCGGCGTTCGCCGGTTCGACGGTCACCGGCTCCTGGGCGAGCTTCGCCATGAACTGCTTGACGCTATCCGCCTTGCCCGCCCACTTGATCGAACAGCCGAAGGCGCGGGTCTTCTCGACCGGCGCCGGCCGGCCCGCCGCGAGGGCATCGAGTACAGCGCGCAGGTCGTGAACCTTGACGTATTGCTCGCGCTCGCTGTCGTCGATGCGGCCGTGGTAGCGCAGCTTCCGTTCGGAGTCGAAGACGAAGGCATGCGGCGTGGCGGTGGGTCCATAGGCGCGCGAGATGCCGGTGCGATCCCCCTCGTAGAGGTACGGGTAGTTGTACTTACGGTGCGCGGCGCGGAGCATCATTTCCTCGAACGAGTCGCTCAGGTCGGTGTAGCCCAACTCGTCGAGCCGCACCGAGTTCTCGTCGTTCGGCGAGATGGCGACGAAGGCCACGCCCTTGTCCGTGAAGTCGGTCACCAGTTGCCGCAGCCGGTCCTCGTAGGCCTGCGCCGTCGGACAGTGGTTACAGGTGAAGACGATTACCAGCGTCTTCGCCTGGGCGAACTCCTTCAGCGTGTGCCAGCGGCCGTCCACACCTTGCAGGCGGAAATCGGGCGCCGGCGCGCCGATCTCCAGTGTCTTGATCGTCTCTTCCGCGGCCGTTCCCAGGCACGGCAGCGACACCATTCCCAGAATCAGCGCGAGACTTCTCATGCTCCCCTCACTTCAACAGCCCGCGCGTCCGGAACCACTGCGCCAGCAGAACCGGCCAGTGGGCGAGCGCCGGGTCGGTGTTGCCCAGGCCGACCCCGTGCGGGCCTTTCTCGAAGATGTGCATTTCCGCCGGCACTCCCGCCTTGCGAAGCGCCAGATAGAACAGCACGCTGTTCTCCGGCGGAACGCTCGTGTCGGCATTGGTGTGAAACAAGAACGAAGGCGGGGTCTGCGCGGTCACCTGGAGCTCGTTCGACAGGCTCTCGACCAGCTTGGGATCGGGATTGTCGCCCAGCAGGCTCCGCATCGAGCCCTTGGGCGTATAGGGCGTTGTGAACGAGATTACCGGATAGCCCAGAATTAGAAAGTCGGGCCGGCAGCTCATGCGATCCACCGGGTCCACCGCCGCGGGATTGCCAGCGTCGAAATGCGTCCCGGCGGTCGAGGCCAGGTGCCCTCCGGCAGAAAATCCCATGATGCCGATGCGATCCGGTTCCACGCCGAACTCCTTGGCCCGCGACCGTACCAGCCGGATCGCCCGCTGCGCATCACCCAATTCGATCGGGTGACGATAGCGCGGCGCCAGCCGGTACTTGAGCACGAATGCTGTCACTCCTAACGAATTGAGGTAGTTGGCCACCTGCCGGCCTTCGTGGTTCTGCGCCAGCCTCTGGTAGCCGCCGCCCGGGCACACCACAACCGCAGTCGGCGAAATGCTCCGGCCATAGGAAGGATAAATCGTGAGGGTCGGCCGGTCACCGTCTTCGTTACCCTGCGCGCCGGGTGCATCCCCACTCCACAACGGAATTGTCTGTACCTCTTGCGCGCCCGCGGCGAGCGCGCCCACTAACAACAGGGAGAATAGTCGCATAACACCTTGGATGATATCGCGAACTCACCGCCCATAGGCGGCTTGAGGCGTGAGGATATCTTCCACTGCGGCCGGGTCGCCCGCGGCCGGACCGTGCCAAACACTGCCCCCGAAGGTGGTGACGTAGATCATGCCGCGGTTCACCGGATCGGGAATCACGCGGTGGCCCCACTTGAAGTTGTAGCCGCGAATCCGCTGCCACGTCGCGCCGCGGTCGCGCGAGCGCCAGGCCGAGGATTCGAAGCCGCAGGCGTAAAGCGTCGCGGGCGAGGCCGCGTCGATGGTCACGTCGTAGACGTGCTGGTCGGCCGCGTGGACCTGTCTCCAGGACGCGCCCGCATCGGTCGACAGGAAGAGGCCGCCGGTCGAGCGTCCTGGCACGCGGCGTCGCCAGCAGGCCAGGTAGAGCCGCTGGGGATCTTCCGGATCGATCGCCAGGCCGTTGGGTCCGTTCGCGCCCTCCGGCAGCGCCACTTTCTCCCACGACTCCGCGCCATCGCGCGAGCGGTACAGCGCCCCGTCATTCTCGTTGCCGATGGAGCCATCCTCGCTGCGCCGCGCGATCAGAAGATACAGAACACCTTCCCGGTCGCGAGCCAGCCGCCAGGCGAAGGGCTCTTTCGCCGGCAGCCCGTTGTTCTTCAGCGTCCAGCGCTCCCCACCGTCGGCTGACTTGAACACGCCCCTGCCGTAGCCCGCCACATAGAGCACGCGCGCGTCCGCGGGACTGGCGGGATCCATCAGGATGTGCGTCGCCGCGGTGGGCGGCATCCCCTCGGTCTTCGGTGCCCAGGTGAGGCCGCCGTCGTCGCTGCGGCAGACTCCGCCGCGGTAGTTCGACGGCGGTGTGTTCCGCCACATCTTGGGGCGCGGCAGGTCGTGCGTGCCGCTCATCACTGCCCAGACGCGGCCCTTGACCTGCGGATCGAATTCGATCCAGTAGGTCGTGTTCACCCACGGCCGAGGCACGCCGGATGTCGTCGCGCTCACCCAGCCGTCGCTTCCGCGCTCGCTGCGGAACAGCCCAATGTCGGTGTAGGAGATGAAGCGCCGGGCTGAATCGAAGGGATCGAAGTGGACTCCGTAGGCGGTCGTCACGTCGAGGCCCGTGGTCTGATAGCTCGAATCCGGCAGCTTGCGCGTGTAGGCGGCGCGCCAGGTCTTTCCGCCGTCGGTCGAGCGCAGCGTCCGCCCGTAGTCGGTGGCGTAGCAGATATCGGGATGGCCGGGCGAAACACCCAGATCGAGCGGGTTGCTGCCCCACCCGGGTCCGAAGCGCTCGCTCACCCATCCCTCATCCACGTTCGCCGATCTCTGGGTGGATTCCTTCCACGCGAACTCCCAGGTGCGGCCCATGTCGGAAGTGCGCGCCACACCGAAGAACGCGCCGCCGCCTTCGCGCAGACCGCGGTAGGAGGCGTAGGCGACCTGCGGATGCCGGAGCGAGGCCGCCACCGCCTGAATCCGCGCCGCCAGCCCGGTCTTGGACCACGACTCGCCTCCATCGGCGGAAACCCACACCGCATTGGCCGTGGCTCCGTAGACTACCAGCGGGCCGCCCTGCTCCGAAAAGCCCGCCGAAACATCGACAAACGCCCTTCCTTCCGGAACTCGCACCCCCGTGCGCCACTTGCCGGCCTCCCGCACTCGCACACCGTCGCCGGCGACGAGGTACAGGGTCCGGTCCTTCCGCGGCGACTTGGGGTCCACGTAGATCTGGCGTGTGTCCGCGGGCGCGTCCTCACCCTCGGTCCAGGTGGTGCCCGAATTCCGCGAGGTGCGCAGCCTGGCTGACGAACCGCTCGACATCACGGCGTACAGCGTCTTGGAGTCCGCCGGATCGACCGCCAGCGCTGCCACAGCTTCGGGTACGCCCGCGCTCGTCAGGATGCGCTCGGAAGCGTGATCGTCCGGCATCTCGATGCCGGTCACCGCGCGAGGATCGGGCCAGATCAGCTTCCACGTGAGGCCCTGGTCCGCGCTGCGCCACAACCCTGTGGTCCGCGTGTAGATCACCTTCGGGTCAACCGGATCGAACACGAAGAAGTGGGCCCGGCCGCGCAGGTTGAACATGCGCCAGCTTGCGCCGCCGTCGCGGGACAGGTACGAACCGGTCATGTCGCAACCCACCAGGACCACGTTGGAGTCGTGCGGGCTGATGGTGGGGAGAAACTGCGCGCCTCCGCCACCCGGCCCGATCACGCGCCACTTGGCCGGACGTCCTTGCTCGGCGCCGGCCAGAGGACCCGCCGACACCAGGATCAGGGAAAGTGCCGTTACCCAGGTCATAGCGACCAAGCGTAGCAGCGCGGCAATCCCAGGACAAGCTCGCCGATTCACTCCACGAGCGGCGCGAGCCGCACGGCGCTCCCGCCGCTGGCGGCCAGTTTCATCAAAAGCACAGTGGAAGCGTCGGCCGTCCGGCGATCGATGGTGACGCGGGGGCGTCCGGGCGCGTCGTTGGGAGAATCCGAATAGACCTCCGCGGTGTACTTCCGGCCCGCCTCCAGGAACTGGAGCGGCACACTCAGTTCGCGTGCCGACTCGTTGGTGATGGCTCCCACAAACCACTCGTCCCCGCTCCGCCGCGTCACGACGGCGTATTCCCCGATGCGGCCATCGAGAACTCGCGTGTCGTCCCACACCGTGGGCACGCGCTCGAAGAACTCGATCTCCGGTTCGCCGCGCCACGCCGAAGGCCGGTCGTACCAGAACAGGAATTGGAGCGGGCTGTAAGTGACCACGCTCATGGCGAGCTGGTGCGCGTGCGTCGTCTTGATGCGCGGCGAGTAATAGCAGATCGTGTAGTCTCCGGAGCCGGCCGTGTAGCGCGTGAACGGCAGCGTGGTGTTGTGAGTCGCGGTGGGCATGTGCTCGTTGCCGCGGATCCCTTCCTGGGTGAGCAGGTTCGGGTACGTCCGGCTGACCCCGGTCGGCCGGTGGCTGTCGTGTATATCGACGATCAGTTTGTGCTCGGCGGCCTTGCGCACGGCGTCGTAGAGCCACTCGGTCCAGTTTTGAGGCCCCACCTGGACGAAGCCGAACTTGATTCCCTTCACACCCCAACCGGAGTAAAGCGGCAGAATCCGGTCGAGTTGCCGTTCCAGCGCCCGCCGGTTCACGTAGAGCAGAATGCCCACACCGTGCCGGCGGCCGTATTCGATCACCGCCTTCAGGTCCAACCCGCCGTGATTGGGGATGCTGGCAACGCGCTTGGGATCGAGCGACACCTGGGTGGCGTCGGAAGCGTCGTCGTACTCGTGCCCGTACCAGCCGGCGTCGTACTCCACGTATTGCAGATTGTGGCGGGCGGCGAAGTCGACGCACTCCATGCCCCCCTTGGTGGACAGCGTCACTTCGCGGATCGCCTTGCCCGGCTTGATCCACGAGGTGTCGGCGAAGGCCTGCGGCTCGTTCAAGTTGAGTAGTAGGTAGTTGCGCTCCATCAGGTCGCCCGGCCGCGCGCCGGTGATCACGCCGCGCCAAGGAGTGGAGAACGGCGCGCGTACCCGCACCGGGCCGTCGATGTCGCTCACCAGCCCGCCCTCGTGCGGAGAGAGCAACATGCGCGCATACCGGAGGGTGGCCGCCTCGAACAGCGCGGCGTGGGTTCCGCCCTCCAATTCCAGGGTCAGCGGGCGCTCGCACTTGGGCTTGACGTTCTCCACCGCGACACGCTGATACTCGCCCTCCGTTCCGTGCTCCTGCCAGGCAACGGTCCCTGACGGGAAACGGAACTGGGTCCGTTCCCTGGCGATGGTGCAGTCCTTGGGAAGCGCGTAGCGCAGTGCGGCGCCTTCGTTGTAAGCGCGTAGCACGATGCTGAACCTGCGGCCGTTCTTGTCGCGTAGCTCGAAGACCGCCTGGTCGTAGCTATCCGGAATGATCTTCCGTTCGCCGTAGGGCGGCGACCACTGGCCCCGGCGCCGCTCCCGGCTGTCCTTGGCGATGACCACACCACAGCCAAGGGGCGGCCCGCCTTCCAACTCCAGTCCCAACCGCGAGGGCACAATCACCGGCTTGCCGCGGTAGGAAACCGACCAGATGGCGCAACCGTCTCTGACGAAGAACTCCGCTGCCACCGCGCCGTCGGGCGAACGCACGGTCGCGGCCGGGGCCGCGGCGGCCAGCGCCAATATTTGGAGAAGGTATCCGCGATGTCTCACAATGGGAATCTCATGATACACGCGAACCGGCTGTTCTGGCTTGTCCTGGCCGCCGCCGTGACGGCCGCGGCCCAAACACCCCCGCCACGCGCCGAAATCGTGAGCCTCCAACGCATCTGGGACCGCGCGGAACACAACGCCTTCACCGACCTGATCCGCTTCAAGGACCGCTGGTATTGCGCCTTCCGCGAGGGAGCGAAGCACGCCTCGCCCGACGGCGCACTCCGCGTCATCACCTCGGCCGACGGTGAACGCTGGGTATCATCCGACCTGCTCACCTGGCCCCACGCCGACGCCCGGGACGCCAAGCTTTCCGTCACGCCCGACCACAAGCTGATGCTGTCGGGCGCCGCCGCGCTGCATCAACCGGCCGCCGCGCGCCACCAGTCCGCCGTCTGGCTCACCACCGACGGGCGCACGTGGGGCGAAGGCATCGCTGTGGCCGATCCGAACTTCTGGCTCTGGCGCGTGACCTGGCACCGGGGGACGGCCTTCGGCTTCGCCTACAGCACGACGGAAGACCGCCAGATCCGGCTCTATTCGAGCCGCAACGGAATCGAGTTCAAGCTGCTGGCCGACCGCGTGGTCACCGAAGGGTACCCCAACGAGTCCGCCATCGTTTTTCTGAACGACGAGTCCGCACTGTGCCTGCTGCGCCGCGACGGCCAGCCAAACACCGCTCTGCTCGGATCGAGCCGCCCTCCCTACCGGGGCTGGACATGGAAGGACCTGGGTGTGCGTGTGGGCGGGCCGGCCATGCTCCAACTGCCCGACCAGCGTCTGGTGGCCGGCGTCCGCCTGTATGACGACCGCGTGCGTACCAGCCTGTGCTGGGTGAACCGCGAAGAAGGCACAATCACCGAGTTCCTGCGGCTGCCTTCCCGCGGGGATTCCAGCTACCCCGGCCTGGTCTGGCACGACGGCCTGCTCTGGGTGAGCTACTACTCCTCGCACGAGAGCAAGACGAGCATCTACCTGGCGAAGGTGCGCCTCCCC
>CAYOTD010000105.1:0-10853 GCA_964406685.1 uncultured Solibacteraceae bacterium
GTATGCGCCGCCATCGCGCTCGTTTTCCTGCCGCGCCCGGCGGAGCGGAGGCGGGAAGGGCCGGACGCGGCTGCGGTGCTGCGGGGCGTGCGAGGATTCCAGGCCGGCCTGCGCCAGAGGCCGGGAACGCTGCACCAGGTGTTGCATGTGGACGTCGTTCAGAGCCGGCCCATCCAACGCCGTTCTTCCGGGCGTGTGGAGATCTGGTCGGACCGGCAGGGCGGCCGCTACGCCTCCCGGTGGATGGATGAGCGCCAGACGCTGAAATACGCCGTCTGGCGGCGGCCGGGTCAGGATCCTCGCGTGTTCGCCGCCGTGAACCACCGTGCGGGGGCGGGCTCTCTGTTCGACCCGGAGGCCGACGGCCTCACCGTCGAGGCGCTGGAGCGGGCTTTCTTCGACTGGCTCAGCGCCCAGGACTGGCAAGCGGCGCCCGACTTCACCGAAGCGATCAGCCGGGACGGCGCTCAACTGCGCGTCGAGCGCCTGGCCACGGGCGGTATCCGCGTGCATGCTTCCCGGGCGGGACGGGCCGTGCGCGCCGAGTTCAGCATGGACGTGGAGGCCGGCTCCTACCGGCCCCGGCTCCAGGTGATGCGGCTGGAGACGGCGGAACGCGCCCTGGAACTGCGGGTGGCCTCCGACCGGCTGGAAGTGGTTCTCCTGAGCCACGTGAACGCCGCCGTGTTTGAACCCGACGTTCCCCGCGTCACCGCGGTGCCCGCCTCTCCCCCGCTGTTGCCCGAACCCCCTCCGCCGACTCCGGCGCCCGTCGAGGACATCGAGACCGACGTGCTCTACGCGATCCACCGCGTGCGCGCCTGCGTGGGAGACAGCGTGCAAGTCCTGCGCGCGGCCGGCGGAGAGATCGAGGTCCGCGCGATCGTCCAGAACGCCCAACGCCGCGCGGAACTGCTAGAGGCGATCGAGCAGGCCGCGGGCGGGCGCGTCCACGCCCAGATTCAGATCGTGGAACAGGCCCGGCCGGGTCCGGAGCGCGTCCATCCCTTGCTTCCGCCCGATGGCGTGCGGGCCATCGACGGGCTCTACCCGGAAGCCCTCGCGCTGGTGCGCCTGGCCGAACGCTTCGGGCCGGAACGGATGGCCCGCTTGACGCCGCGGCAGCGGAAGTTGGTGGATCTCATGGTGCGCGATCACATGGCAGCGCTGCGCTCGGGCAGCCGCATGGCGCGCACGCAGGTCGAGCCGCTCCTGGTGGTGCTGGCGGGCGCGCCCGCGGAAGCCGTCGCCGTGCCCGCGGCCGCCGACTGGCGGGGGGCGGCGCGGGGGATCTTCCGCGCGTTGGACCAGGCTGATAATCTGATCGATGTGCCGCCGGAAGTCGGGCGGAAACAGGCTGCCGCGCGGCTTCTGGGCGCGCTGGCCGAACTGGAGCAGCGGGTCAAGCAACTGGACGGCTCGGTGAGCGCCGCCCAACGTTGAGGCGCAGAGCATGGGAACTCTGGTGCGCGCCGCGTGTTTGCAGTGTCTCGCGGCGGCGCTGCTGTGCGCGCAGGGGGTCAGCTTTCTGAAAGGTGTGATCCTGGACCGCTCCGGTGCCGTTATCCCCGGCGCCGATTGCGTCCTGACGGAAAGCAGCGTCGGCCGCGTGCTGACCGCGACCACCTGGACCGACGGGTCGTTCTATTTCACCAACATCAAGGCGGGCCGCTACGATCTGAAGGTCCGCGCCCACGGCTTCCGGATGCTCATCACGACGGTTGAGCTCCGGGTCAGCGAGACCGTGGAGTTGAACCTGGTCCTGGAAGTGCGGGACGTGGCGGGCAGCATCGAGGTCCGGCCCGATACCCCATTGATCGACACGGCGTCGTCCACCCACAGCCACGTCATCGACGAGCGCCGCGTCCGCGATATGCCGGTGTCGGGCGGCAATCCTCTCGAACTGATGCTGCAAGCGACCGGCGTAATCACGAACCGCTCGATGATTCCGATGAAAGCGGCGTTCAACGGGACGGCGGTATCGGCGGATGGGAGCCCGGCGTTCACCAACGAGTTCCAGTTGGACGGGGTATCGAACACGTTTGCCGACGGGGCGGGGCAGGCGCGGGACGCGTTCCGTCCGCCCGCCACCGCCATCCGCGAGTTCAAGATCCAGTCGACGCCGTACGATGCCAGCGTGGGGCACACCATCGGGGCGGTGATCAGCGTATCCAGCGCCAGCGGGACGAACCAGTTTCACGGGGAGGGGCACTACTGGGCGAAGAACAGCGCCTTCGACGCGCCCAGCTTTTTCAACAACAAGAACAACACCCGGGTATCGCCCTACCACGACAACCGCTACGGGGCCTCGGGCGGGGGACCGGTGAAAATCCCGGGGGTGTACAACGGGGCCAACCGGACGTTCTGGTATCACGCCTGGGAGGCGAACAAGTGGGGGGCGGCGCAGAACTTCACCGGGACGGTGCCGAGCGCGGCCGAGCGGCAGGGGGACTTTTCCGAGCTTTTGGCCATCGGGAGCAACTACCAGATCTACGACCCGTTCAGCACCACGGCGGCAGCCGGGGGGCGGTACACGCGGCAGCCGCTGGCGGGCAACCTGATTCCGGCCAGCCGGCTGGACAAGGTGGGAGTGAACCTGGCCAACCTCTACCCGCTGCCCAACCAGGCGGGGCGGACGGGGGGGATCAACAACTACTTCCACTCCAGCACGGCCATGGAAGACTACTACGTGCATCTGTCGCGGGTGGACCACGCCTTCAGCGAGAACCACCGGGTGTTCGTGCGGGTGAATTACGACCACTGGGTGGAAGACAAGACGGACTCTTACGGGGACCGGCGGACGGGGGTGGTGCTGATGCGCATCAACCGGGGGCTGGCGCTGGACGACGTGTACGTGCTGAATCCGACCCTGGTGCTGAACCTGCGTTACGGGATCACCAACCAGGAGTTCCCGGAGTACCGCATCAGCCGGGGCTACGATCTGAGCAAGCTGGGCTTCTCGCCGCAGTTGACCGGGATGATCGACGGCAAGCTGGCGACGATCCCGCGGTTCTCCGCCGGGTCGTTCTCGACCTACTCGGCGTGGGAGAGCGGGGACGGGACCAACACGGGGCTGACGCACAGTGTGTCGGGGGCGCTGACCAAGCTGCGGGGGGCGCACAATCTGAAGCTGGGGGTGGACTTCCGGCTGTACCGGGCCTTCGGGGCGCGGTATCCGTACTCGGTGTCGCCGTACTTCAGCTTTGCGAACAGCTACACGCGGGGGCCGATGGACAACTCCACGGCGGCGCCCATCGGGCAGGAGTTGGCGGCGGCGCTGATGGGGATTCCGGCGGGGTCGATGTCGGTGAGCGCCAGCTCGGCGATGCAGGACCGGTTTGTGGGGCTGTATCTACAGGACGACTTCAAGGTAAGCTCGCGGCTGACGCTGAACCTGGGGCTGCGCTACGAGTTGGAATCGCCGCTGACGGAGCGTTATGACCGGCTGGTGGGGGGCTTCGCCTACGACCAGTCGAACCCGATCGAGGCGCAGGTGCGGGCCAACTACGCCAAGATGGAGATCCCGGGCATTCCGGCCTCGACGTTCCGGGTGTTGGGGGGGCTGACGTTCCTGAACCAGAACGGTTTGGGGCGGAGTCCGTTTCTGGGGGAGAAGAACAACTTCATGCCGCGGATCGGGGTGGCCTACCAGTGGCGGCGGACCACGACACTGCGGGGCGGCTACGGGATCTACTACGATTCGCTGGGAGTGAACGCGCAGGTGGCCACGCAGGCGGGTTTCTCGCAGAGCACGCCCATCCAGGCGTCGCTCGACAACGGGCAGACCTACGTGGCGACTAATGCCAATCCGTTTCCCAACGGGCTGATTCAGCCGCTGGGGGCCAAGGGGGGGCTGACCACCAACCTGGGGCAGAGCCTGACGTTCTACAACCGGGATCTGAAGCATCCCTACTCGCAGCGCTGGAGCCTGGGGTTGCAGCAGTTGCTGCCGGGTTCCTGGCTGCTGGACACGTCGTATGTGGCCAACCGGGGGACGCGGCTGCCGGTGACGGTGTCGCTGAACGAGATTCCGGCGCAGTATCTGAGCAGGAAGAACGAACGCGACCAGGCGGTGATCGACTATCTGAGTGCGTCGTATCCGAGCCCGTTTCAAGGAGTGGACTCGATCTACGGGACCACGGTTTCGCGGGGGCGGATGCTGCAACCCTATGCGGCCTTCAGCGGGGTGAATGTGGAGCGGCCGATCGGCTACTCCTGGTACCACTCGCTGCAAACGCGGCTGGAGAAGCGGTTCTCCCACGGCTACACGTTGCAGCTTTCCTACACCTGGTCGAAGCTGATGAGCGCGCTGGCGTTTCTGAACGCCTCGGATGCGAGGCCGGTGGAAGCGATTGACAGCTTCGACCGGCGGCACCGGCTGGCCTCCAGCGGGATCTGGGAGGTGCCGGTGGGGCGGGGGCGGCACTTTGGCGGGCAGATGCACCCGGTGCTGAACTTTCTGGCCGGGGGGTGGCAGTTGGGGGGCCTGGTGTCGATCCAGTCGGGGGCGCCGCTGAACTTCGGCAACGTGATCTTCAACGGGGACATCAACAACATCCGGCTGGGGAGCAGGGAGCGAAGCGCGGACCGGTGGTTCAACACAGACGCGGGGTTCAACCGGGTCTCGACGCAGCAGCTCAGCTACAACATCCGGACCTTCCCGCTGCGGCTGTCGGGGGTGCGGGGGGACGTGCTGTCGCGCTGGGACTTCTCGATGATCAAGGACTTCGCCCTCACCGAGAAGGTGACCTTCCAGTTCCGGGCGGAGGTGTTCAACGCCTGGAACCACCCCAGTTTCTCCACCCCCAACCTCTCCCCCACCTCCACCGCCTTCGGCACATGCACCTCCACTGCCAACGAACCCCGCCAGTGGCAGTTCGCCGCCCGGCTGAAGTTCTGAAGCTTTTTTCCTTCTGTTTGTCGGTAAGACCGCTGCCGTGCGGGCTCTCCCCTGTATATGAGTCTCCGGTGGGTAGTCGCTGTGTCTCGAACGAGCGGTGGACTGTTGTGGGTATTACTGGCGTTGGCGCCGTTCGTGGCGCGGGGCGCCGGCAGCGCTCCGGACCTCATCCGCAATGCGAAATGGACGGTGTGGGCGGCCCGGCCCGGCCTCTCACCAGAGACGGAGATCGTCCCGACTCCCCAGGGCGCCGTTCTCCGCATGCACTCCCCGCGTTTTGAGTGTTACGGGAAGTGGATCGCCACCGCGCCGGAGGTCGTGCCGGGTCGCGCCTACCAATTCGACGTGCTCTTCCGGACCGAAGGCGTCGCCAGCGAAGACGTCAGCGTGGCCGCCATTCTCACCTGGCGCGTCCCCAACGGCAAAGGACTGGGGCAGAGGGACTATGCCGATGTAGCGCCCAGCCCCGGCGGCGAATGGAAGCGTCTCTCCCGGCTGATTGTGGCTCCGAAGGGAACGGCATCCCTTGGAATTGAACTGGCGTTGCGCTGGACCGCGGGTGGCACGGTCTACTGGCGCAACCCCACGTTGCGCGAAGCCGAGGCGCCGGCCAGCCGCCCGGTGCGCATCGTCACCACCCGGATGCGTCTGACCCCCAAGCCGACGGTGGAATCCAACCTCGCCGCCATGAGCGCCATCGTCGATCGCGCCGGAGCCGAGAAGCCCGACGTCATCCTGCTCACCGAGGCGCCGTCGGACCGCGGCGTTTCCGGCTCCTTGGAACAACTCGCCGAGACGATTCCCGACGGACCCTCCACCCGGATGCTCGCCGAAAAAGCTCGCTGCTACCATTCCTACATCGCTGTCAGCCTGCATGAGAAGGAGGGCGGCACGATCTACAACACTGCGCTGCTGCTCAACCGGAGGGGCGAAGTGGCGGGCAAGTATCGCAAGGTTCACTTGGCCACGGCTGAAGGGGAACGAGGCATCACTCCGGGCAGCACGTTTCCCGTATTTCAGACCGATTTTGGCATGGTGGGCATGCTGGTGTGCTGGGACAACTGGTTCCCGGAATCGGCGCGGGCTTTGCGGCTGAAGGGCGCCGAAATCATCCTGTTGCCCATCGCCGGCGACGGTGGACCGGGCCACTGGGACCCGATCTCCCGCGCCCGCGCCATCGATAACGGCGTGTACCTGGTCTCCTCGTCCACCTACAACAACCCCAGCCGCATCATCGATCCCAACGGTGAGGTGCTCGCCGAGACCATGGACGGGATCGCCGTGAAGGAAATCGACTTGGCACAACATTGGCGCGTCCGCTGGCTGTCAGTTGGTGACGCCGGCGGCGAGGCCAGAAGCCTCTACATCAAGGAACGCAGGCCGGACACCTACCGCGCTCTGTCCGGGCCGTCTGCGCCCGCAACACCTCGAAAAGGAAGAACCAAATGATCCGATCTCTCTTAGCGTGTCTTCTGTTCCTGGGCATCGCTGCCGCCCAGGACCCGCGCGGCTCCATTATCGGCCGCGTCACCGACAGCTCGAATTCCGCCATCCCGAACGTCGAGGTGCGGGCGACGAACAGCTCCACCGGCGTCTCGGCGGCGGCCAAGACGAACCAGGTCGGCAACTACAGCATTCCGTTTCTCGCGCCCGGCATGTACACAGTAACCGCCGAACTGACCGGTTTCAAGAAGTACTCCCGCGAGAACATCCACCTCCGGGTTAGCGAAACCGTCGAACTGAATCTATCGCTCGAAGTCGGGCAGATCACCGAGAGCATCGACGTGAAGGCCGAGACACCCTTGCTCGACACGGCCTCCGCGACGCTCGGTCAGGTTGTGGACGAACGCCGTATTCTCAATCTGCCCACCTCCGGCGGCAATCCCGTCGAGTTGGCCTTTCTCACCCCCGGCGTAATCACGAACCGCTCGATGATTCCGATGAAAGCGGCGTTCAACGGGACGGCGGTATCGGCGGATGGGAGCCCGGCGTTCACCAACGAGTTCCAGTTGGACGGGGTATCGAACACGTTTGCCGACGGGGCGGGGCAGGCGCGGGACGCGTTCCGTCCGCCCGCCACCGCCATCCGCGAGTTCAAGATCCAGTCGACGCCGTACGATGCCAGCGTGGGGCACACCATCGGGGCGGTGATCAGCGTATCCAGCGCCAGCGGGACGAACCAGTTTCACGGGGAGGGGCACTACTGGGCGAAGAACAGCGCCTTCGACGCGCCCAGCTTTTTCAACAACAAGAACAACACCCGGGTATCGCCCTACCACGACAACCGCTACGGGGCCTCGGGCGGGGGACCGGTGAAAATCCCGGGGGTGTACAACGGGGCCAACCGGACGTTCTGGTATCACGCCTGGGAGGCGAACAAGTGGGGGGCGGCGCAGAACTTCACCGGGACGGTGCCGAGCGCGGCCGAGCGGCAGGGGGACTTTTCCGAGCTTTTGGCCATCGGGAGCAACTACCAGATCTACGACCCGTTCAGCACCACGGCGGCAGCCGGGGGGCGGTACACGCGGCAGCCGCTGGCGGGCAACCTGATTCCGGCCAGCCGGCTGGACAAGGTGGGAGTGAACCTGGCCAACCTCTACCCGCTGCCCAACCAGGCGGGGCGGACGGGGGGGATCAACAACTACTTCCACTCCAGCACGGCCATGGAAGACTACTACGTGCATCTGTCGCGGGTGGACCACGCCTTCAGCGAGAACCACCGGGTGTTCGTGCGGGTGAATTACGACCACTGGGTGGAAGACAAGACGGACTCTTACGGGGACCGGCGGACGGGGGTGGTGCTGATGCGCATCAACCGGGGGCTGGCGCTGGACGACGTGTACGTGCTGAATCCGACCCTGGTGCTGAACCTGCGTTACGGGATCACCAACCAGGAGTTCCCGGAGTACCGCATCAGCCGGGGCTACGATCTGAGCAAGCTGGGCTTCTCGCCGCAGTTGACCGGGATGATCGACGGCAAGCTGGCGACGATCCCGCGGTTCTCCGCCGGGTCGTTCTCGACCTACTCGGCGTGGGAGAGCGGGGACGGGACCAACACGGGGCTGACGCACAGTGTGTCGGGGGCGCTGACCAAGCTGCGGGGGGCGCACAATCTGAAGCTGGGGGTGGACTTCCGGCTGTACCGGGCCTTCGGGGCGCGGTATCCGTACTCGGTGTCGCCGTACTTCAGCTTTGCGAACAGCTACACGCGGGGGCCGATGGACAACTCCACGGCGGCGCCCATCGGGCAGGAGTTGGCGGCGGCGCTGATGGGGATTCCGGCGGGGTCGATGTCGGTGAGCGCCAGCTCGGCGATGCAGGACCGGTTTGTGGGGCTGTATCTACAGGACGACTTCAAGGTAAGCTCGCGGCTGACGCTGAACCTGGGGCTGCGCTACGAGTTGGAATCGCCGCTGACGGAGCGTTATGACCGGCTGGTGGGGGGCTTCGCCTACGACCAGTCGAACCCGATCGAGGCGCAGGTGCGGGCCAACTACGCCAAGATGGAGATCCCGGGCATTCCGGCCTCGACGTTCCGGGTGTTGGGGGGGCTGACGTTCCTGAACCAGAACGGTTTGGGGCGGAGTCCGTTTCTGGGGGAGAAGAACAACTTCATGCCGCGGATCGGGGTGGCCTACCAGTGGCGGCGGACCACGACACTGCGGGGCGGCTACGGGATCTACTACGATTCGCTGGGAGTGAACGCGCAGGTGGCCACGCAGGCGGGTTTCTCGCAGAGCACGCCCATCCAGGCGTCGCTCGACAACGGGCAGACCTACGTGGCGACTAATGCCAATCCGTTTCCCAACGGGCTGATTCAGCCGCTGGGGGCCAAGGGGGGGCTGACCACCAACCTGGGGCAGAGCCTGACGTTCTACAACCGGGATCTGAAGCATCCCTACTCGCAGCGCTGGAGCCTGGGGTTGCAGCAGTTGCTGCCGGGTTCCTGGCTGCTGGACACGTCGTATGTGGCCAACCGGGGGACGCGGCTGCCGGTGACGGTGTCGCTGAACGAGATTCCGGCGCAGTATCTGAGCAGGAAGAACGAACGCGACCAGGCGGTGATCGACTATCTGAGTGCGTCGTATCCGAGCCCGTTTCAAGGAGTGGACTCGATCTACGGGACCACGGTTTCGCGGGGGCGGATGCTGCAACCCTATGCGGCCTTCAGCGGGGTGAATGTGGAGCGGCCGATCGGCTACTCCTGGTACCACTCGCTGCAAACGCGGCTGGAGAAGCGGTTCTCCCACGGCTACACGTTGCAGCTTTCCTACACCTGGTCGAAGCTGATGAGCGCGCTGGCGTTTCTGAACGCCTCGGATGCGAGGCCGGTGGAAGCGATTGACAGCTTCGACCGGCGGCACCGGCTGGCCTCCAGCGGGATCTGGGAGGTGCCGGTGGGGCGGGGGCGGCACTTTGGCGGGCAGATGCACCCGGTGCTGAACTTTCTGGCCGGGGGGTGGCAGTTGGGGGGCCTGGTGTCGATCCAGTCGGGGGCGCCGCTGAACTTCGGCAACGTGATCTTCAACGGGGACATCAACAACATCCGGCTGGGGAGCAGGGAGCGAAGCGCGGACCGGTGGTTCAACACAGACGCGGGGTTCAACCGGGTCTCGACGCAGCAGCTCAGCTACAACATCCGGACCTTCCCGCTGCGGCTGTCGGGGGTGCGGGGGGACGTGCTGTCGCGCTGGGACTTCTCGATGATCAAGGACTTCGCCCTCACCGAGAAGGTGACCTTCCAGTTCCGGGCGGAGGTGTTCAACGCCTGGAACCACCCCAGTTTCTCCACCCCCAACCTCTCCCCCACCTCCACCGCCTTCGGCACATGCACCTCCACTGCCAACGAACCCCGCCAGTGGCAGTTCGCCGCCCGGCTGAAGTTCTGAAGAGGCGTACCCGAGGAGACCGGAGATGACCAGAATCTCCGGTCTCCTCTACCGGCGGTCCGCGAGGCGGGCGGCCCACACGCTGATCACAAGCGCCTGGATCACGAACAGCGTCTCCATCATGAGAGGTGTGCTCGAAACCCAGGGAACAAAGGACTTGAGCAGGGACATGCCCACCGCCGTCCAGGTGATCCAAAGGAACATGAGCCGCATCCCGGGATGGCGCCAGGTGGCGAGAGCGACACCCGCGGTCGTCACGATGACAAACGTCCACATGGCGGGCGCGGGCAGGCCGGGCTTGTTCTTCAGCAGGTCGAACGCGAAGGCGCAGTAGGTCAACGTGATCGCGATCTGGCGGCACAGCGTCCCGGAGAACAACGCCAGCGACAACAACAGGGCGCCGGCAAGAGTGAAGGCGAAGCGCGTTTGCATACTGGAATGCAGCGGGATTCCCACGCCGATCGCGACGGCGGCCAGAGCCAATGTCGTCCAAGGCTCGATCGGCCGCGCGGATGGCGCGCACGGCGATCCAAGCTCGTCGCGATGGCGCCACGCGCACCAGCCATAAGCCAGGCCGAGGAAACCGCCGAAGGTCAGTTCCATGACCTTCCACCAACCCAGCGGAAAGTCCACAACAATCCCGCGGCCCAGGACCTGCAATCCCGCGCCGGCGGCAAATCCCGCGCCTCCGCCGACGGCGCCCCACAAGGCAAACCGCCACGGCAGCCGCGCGCCCGCGCGCCACGTGAGCCAAAGCAACAGCAGGAGCGCGCCGGCGATCATGCCGGCCCAGATCTCGGGGCGCGGCTTGTCGTAGCGGTTCGAGAAGTAGATCAGCTTTGGCTCATTGAGCAGCTTCCAGCCGGCCCACGTGCCCAGGATCATCAGCAGGAAGCCGGCGATCAGGTCCCGGGTCCCGTACCGCTCGCGGGTGAACGCGATGCCGATTGCAGCCCCGCCGAGCAGGCCCCAGGCGGCGCCCTTCACGGCAAAGCCGGTCATCGCCCACCAGAAGGTCTCCGGCTGAAAGCTGAGCCCCACCGTCTGGCCGTAGGTCATCTGCC
>CAYOTD010000106.1:0-10838 GCA_964406685.1 uncultured Solibacteraceae bacterium
TTCGATCAACTGGTGCGGGTCGTTCTCGATCAGCACGCGATCCTTGCAGGTGCCGGGCTCGCCCTCGTCGCCGTTGACGACGATGTACTTGGGTTTGGAAGAGGCGCGCGGCACGAAACTCCACTTCATGCCCGTGGGGAAGCCCGCGCCGCCGCGCCCGCGAAGGTTCGAGGTCTTGACTTCCTCGATGATCTCCTCCGGCTTCATCTCCAGGGCGCGCCGGAAGCCTTGAAAACCGTCGTTGGCGAGGTAGGTGTCGAGGGATTGGGAATGGGGGAGGCCGAACCGCTTGGTCAGGACCTTCACCTCGAGCGGGCTGGGTGGGTTATACAGCATCGCCTCCGCTCGTCCTTTCCAGGCTGTCGAGGAGGCGATCGAACTTCTCGATCGTCATGTCGTGGTGGTAGTCGTAGCCGATGGCGATGGCCGGCGCCCACGAGCAGGCGCCCAGGCACTCGACCTCTTCGAGGGAGAAACGGCCGTCGGCGGTTACTTCCCTGTTGCCGATGCCGAGCCGCCGGGAAGCATGTTCGAACAGCTCACGCCCGCCGCGCAGCAGGCAACTGATGTTGGTGCAGACCTGCACGTGATGCCGGCCGGCGGGAGTGCGGCGCAGCATCGAGTAATAACTGATGACTTCGTCGGCCTGGAGCGGGGTGATCTTCAGCCGCCGCGAGATCTCCGCCACCACGCCGGGAGTCACCGCGCCAACTTCGTCCTGCGCGTAGAGCAGCATCGGGATCAGGGCCGAGCGCTCCCGCCCCGGCGGGTAACTGTGCATGAGTCTGTCGAGCCGGGCTTCCAGTTCGGGGGAGAAGGTCATAGGCGGGCCTACCGGTCCACATCCCCCAGCACGAAATCCAGGCTGCCCATGGCGGCGATGGTATCGGCGATCAGGCGGCCCTCGACCATGGCCGCCAGCGATTGCAGGTTGCCGAAACTCGGCGTTCGCATATGAACCCGGTACGGGTGGGACGATCCGTCGCTCACCACATAGTAGCCCAGCTCGCCGCGCGGGGATTCCACCGCCTGGTAGACCTCGCCGGCGGGCACGCGGAACCCCTCGGTGACGATCTTGAAGTGGTAGATGAGGGCCTCCATCTGTGTCTTCATCTTCTCGCGGCTGGGGAGGACGACGTGAGGGGCCTCCGCCTGCCAGGGGCCCTCGGGCATCCCTTCCAGCGCCTGTTTGGCAATTCGGGCGCTCTGGCGCATCTCTTCCACCCGCACCTGGTAACGCGCGTAGACGTCGCTCTCGGAACGCGTGGGCACGCCGAAATCGAACTTGTCGTAGCTGGAGTAGGGCTCGGCCTTGCGGATGTCCCAGGCCAGGCCGGCAGCGCGGATGCAGGGGCCGGTGACGCCCAGGTCCAGCAGGTCCTCCAGCGGCACGCAGGCCACTCCTTTTGTGCGCCGGAGCCAGATGGGATTCTTCGTCAGCAGATCCTCGTACTCGTCCACGCGCGAGGGAAACGCGTCGATGAACCGCCGCACCGGCTTGTCCCAGCCGCGCGGCGGGGCCAGCGCCAGCCCGCCGATGCGGATGTAGCTGGTCATCATGCGCTGGCCGGAGAACATCTCGAAGATGCGCAGCAGGTCCTCGCGCTCGCGCATGCAGTACAGGAACACGCTCATCGCCCCGATATCGAGGGCGTGCGTACCCAGCCAGACCAGGTGGCTGTTCAGGCGGGTCAGCTCGACCAGCAGGACGCGCATCCACTGCGCCCCGGGCGGGATCTCCAGTTGCAGCAACTTCTCCACCGCCAGGGCGTAGCAGAGATTGTTGGAGAGGTTGGCCAGGTAGTCGACCCGGTCGGTGAGGGTCACCGCCTGCTGCCAGGTTTTGACTTCGAACTCCTTCTCGATGCCGGTGTGGAGGTACCCGATATCGGGGCGAGCGGAACGGATGGTTTCGCCCTCCAACTCCAGGACGATCCGCAGGACGCCGTGGGTGGAGGGATGCTGCGGCCCCATGTTGAGCGTCATCCGCCGGGCGGAGACGCCCTCGGGCGGCGGCGCCTCGGGGGCCGGGGCGGTCACGGTTTCGGTGAGGTGTTCCGGATCGCTCATGGATGCCCCTATTCGTCCTTGTAGCTGTAGCGATGGCCGTGGACGGGATAGTCCTTGCGCAGGGGATGACCGTCCCAATCCTCCGGCATCATGATACGGCGCAGATCGGGGTGTCCCCGGAAGGCGATGCCGAACAGGTCGAACACCTCGCGTTCGTACCAGTTCGCCGAGCGCCACACCGGGACCACGGAGTCGATCTCCGCCGCGCCGCCGGGGAGCAGGCACTTGAGCCGGAGGCGCCGGTTCCGGGCGAGGGAATGCAGGTGGTAGACCACTTCGAAGCGCGGCTCTGAAGGGTGGCGGTCCACCGCGGTCACGCTCGACAGGCGTTCATAGCCTTCCTCCCGGTAGCTCCGGCAAACCTCCACAATCCGGGCCGGGTCGATGATCAGAGTGACCTCGCCCAACTCTTCGCGCGCTTCGACCAGCGCGCCGGGGGGCAACTGGCTGACTGAATCGGAGACCATGGATTCCGCCTAGGGCGTCTGGGGCGGCGTCTCGTCTCGCGACCAGTCGAGGGCCCCCTTTTTCCAGATGTAGAAGAAGCCGCAGAGGATCAAGACTATGAAGACGAACATCTCGCAAAAGGCGAACAGGCGAAGTTCCCGGTAGACCACGGCCCAAGGGTAGAGGAACACCGCCTCGATATCGAACAGGATGAAGAGCATTCCCACCAGGTAGTATTTCACGCTGAAGCGTTCGCGCGCTGTGCCGGTGGGCGAGATGCCGCACTCGTAGGGGGAGTCCTTGACCTGGTTTCGCACCCGCTTGCCGAGCACGTAGGAGCCGCCAATCATGCCTGCGGCCACCGCCGCGGCAATCAGAACCTGGAGGAAGACCGGAAAGTAGAGTTCAAGATAGGACTCGGGCATGCATCCTCGAGTTGGGCCCAGCTCCCCACAACTTGACTATAATGAGGAGCGGCGGGGAGTGTCAAACCAAGGCCGAAATATGGCAGCGGTCACGATCACGATCAACGGCGAGGAGCGCGAGTTCCCCGCCGGTCTGTCCCTGGTGGAGTTGCTCCAATCGCTCGGCCTGGAACCGTCCCGCGTGGCAGTGGAGTTGAACCGGGAGATCGTCCGGCGCGAGGCGTGGGCCGGAACCCGGATCCGCGCCGGCGCGCGCCTGGAGATTGTCCAGTTCGTGGGCGGCGGTTCTCTCTTGACTTGACTGCCGCCTCGGTTACAATTGAGAAGCCGGGCTTTTTTGCCAGAACGGAAGTGGTGTCTCATGTTCAAAACAAAAAGAAGCCGTCCTGATCCTGCCCCCGCGGTCCGGACGTTCACCTCCACCGAGGTCTCCGATGTCGCCGGGGTGAGCCTCCGGCAGTTGCAGTGGTGGGACGAGCAGCGCGTGGTTTCTCCCCGGCACGAAGGCCACAAGCGGATCTACCTGGCCGAAGAAGTCCTGGAGATCACGGTGATCGCCGAGTTGCGGCGCAAAGGCTTCTCCTTGCAGAAGATCCGCCGGGTGCTCCGCTTCCTGCAACGCGAGGTGGGCCGCCGGTTGAGCGACGTGCTGAGCGGGGAGAGCGAGTACCACCTGGTGACCGACGGCCGTTCGATCTACCTGGAAGACCGGCAGGAGCGCATCATCGACATCCTCAAGAACGCCCGCCAGCCCATGTTCCTGGTCTGCGTGTCGGATCAGGTGCGGCGGCTGGGCGGCGTGCAAAGAAAGCCGGCGGCGGTCGCCGGCGCGGCGGCGGCGCGCCGGTCCCGCGCGGTCTAGGAAATCCATCCGGCGGCGCTAACGCGCTTGTGTACGAACGCGTCAATGCTGCTAAGGGAGGCCCTGCGCTATACTATTGTTAAGCGCCGGAGGTAAGCTCGTGGCTGCTCACAGCCGCTCCATTTTGCTGGTTCCGCTGATCGTGGCGTCCGCCGCGGTCATGGGCGGTTTCCTGGGGCAGGAATCGGGCGTGTCGGCGGCGGTGGCCGCCGCCTCCGAGGACGATGTCAAGGCCAGCCTTCGCACCTTCACCCGGGTTTTCGATCTGGTCGAGGCCAATTTCGCCGAGCCGGTGACCCCGGATCGCGCGATCTACAAGGGTGCCGTGCCGGGCATGTTGCGCACCCTCGATCCCCACTCCAATTTCTTCGATCCGCGCGACTTCCAGGTACTTCGGGAGGACCAGCGCGGGCATTACTTCGGCGTGGGCATGACGGTTTCCGAGCGGAACCGCAAGACCATCGTGATCGCGCCGTTTCCGGGTTCCCCCGCCTACAAGGCCGGGCTTCGGCCGGGGGATGTGATCATCGAGGTCAACGACAAGTCGACCGAAGGGCTTTCCAGCGCCGAGGTCGCGGACCTGCTGAAGGGCCCCAAGGGGACGCCGGTGCAGATTGTGGTGGCGCGCGAGGGCCACGACAAGCCGGTGACCTTCAACGTGGTGCGCGACGAGATTCCGCGCAAGAGCGTGAATGAGGCTTTCTTTCTCCGTCCGGGCATCGCCTACCTGGACATCGAATCGTTCAACGAGACCACCAGCCGGGATGTCGAGGAGAATCTGAAGCGCCTGGGAGAGTCCAACATCAAGGGTCTGATTCTCGATCTCAGGGAGAAT
This sequence comes from uncultured Solibacteraceae bacterium, assembly GCA_964406685.1. Taxonomy (GTDB): domain Bacteria; phylum Acidobacteriota; class Terriglobia; order Bryobacterales; family Bryobacteraceae; genus JACQZT01. The sequence goes on from CAYOTD010000106.1 coordinate 4,640, forward strand.
CCCGGCGGGTTGCTGAATGAGGGCGTGTCCGTGGCCGGGCGCTTTCTGCATCCTGGGCAAACCGTGGTTTCCCACCGCGGGCGGTCGTCGCCGGAAAAACCCTACGTGGCGCGCAACGGTTCCAGCAGCCGCGACTATCCCATCGTTGTCCTGGTGAACCGCTATTCCGCCTCGGCGGCCGAGATCCTGGCCGGGGCCATGCAGGATCACGACCGGGGATGGGTGATCGGCGAGAACACGTTTGGCAAGGGTTTGGTACAGACGGTGTATCCGCTGGCCGAGGGCACCGGTCTGGCGCTGACCACGGCCAAGTACTACACTCCCAGCGGCCGCCTGATCCAGCGCGACTATTCGGCCAAGTCATTCCTGGACTACTATTACCGCAAGGATCTGGAGACCAAGAACCCGCTGGATGTGAAGATGACCGACAGCGGGCGCACGGTTTACGGCGGCGGAGGCATCGCTCCGGACGAGAAATTCACCGGGCCGGAGTTGAATCGCTTCCAGATGGATCTGATCCGCCGGTACGTTTTCTTCAACTTCACCGCCAAGTACTTCGGCGAGCGCGAACCCAAGCTTCCCAAGGGTTGGGAGCCCAACAACGAACTGATGGACAGCTTCCACAGGTTCCTGCTGGACGCGGGCATCAAGTTCACCGAAGCCGAGTTCGCCGAAGTGCAGGACTGGCTGAAGCTTCAGGTCAAGCGCGAGTTCTACATCACGGCATTCGGCGTCGAGCAGTCGCGCCGGCTGGCGGTGGAGAGCGACCCGATGGTGCTGCGGGCCATCGAGTCGATGCCCAAGGCCAAGGAACTGCTCGACAACGCGAAGAAGATGATCGTGCAGCGGATGTCCCGCGCCGGGCGTCCCTGATCCCTCAGGAGGGCTTATCCCGCACAATCCCGCCGCTTCCACGCCGGCTCCTCAGATTGTCGTTCTGGATGCCGGGGGCCAGTACTGTCACCTGATCGCCCGTCGCGTTCGCCAACTGGGTGTTTACGCCGAGGTGCGCCCCAGCGAGACGCCGGCGGCGGAGTTGGGCCGCTCCGGCCTGATCATCTCGGGCGGACCGGCCAGCGTCTACGAGCCATCGAGCCCGACGGTCGACCCGGCCATCTTCGACGGCGGCCGCGCCGTGCTGGGCATCTGCTACGGGCAGCAGTTGATGGCGCACCTGCTGGGCGGCCAGGTCCAGAAGGGCGAGAAGGGCGAGTACGGCCTGGCGCAACTGGAACCGCTGGAGTCCGGTGCGCTGCTGGCGGATCTGCTCGCCGGCAACCAGATCTGGATGAGTCACCGCGATCTGGTGGGCGCGCCGCCCCCCGGCTTCCGCGTGGTCGCGCGCACCTCCACCTGCGCCGTGGCGGCGATGGAGGATTCCGCGCGCCGGCTCTACGGCGTGCAGTTCCATCCCGAGGTGGTCCACACGCACCGCGGCATGGAGGTGCTGAAGCGGTTCCTGTTCGGCGTCTGCGGCTGCCGGAAGGACTGGAACCCGAAGCACCGCATTCCTCTGCTGGAGCAGGGCATCCGTGACGTGGCCGGAGACCGCAACGTGTTCGTCTTCGTCAGCGGAGGAGTGGATTCCACCGTCGCCTACACTCTGTGCCTGCGGGCGTTGGGCCCCAGGCGGGTACGCGGGGCCTACGTCGACACCGGACTGATGCGCGAGGGGGAAACCGGTTTCGTGCGCGGCGTGTTCGCCTCGATGGGCGCCGAGGGTTTCGAGGTGGAGGACGCCGGCGAGCGGTTCCTGGCCGCGCTGGCGGGCACGGCCGACCCGGAGCGGAAGCGCCACATCATCGGCGAAATGTTCGTCCAGGTCCAGGAGGAGATCCTCCAGCGCGGCCACTACCTGGATGCGCAATGGATTCTGGGGCAGGGAACCATCTATCCCGACACCATCGAATCCGGCGGAGGGGACAAGGCCGACGTCATCAAGACCCATCACAACCGCGTGGCCGGCATCCAGAGGCTGATGGCGGAGAACCGTATCGTCGAGCCGCTCAGCTCGTTCTACAAGGACGAGGTGCGGGAGGTGGGCCGGGAACTCGGCCTGCCGGAGGAATTGCTGGAGCGACACCCGTTTCCCGGTCCGGGGCTGGCGATTCGCTGCTTGTGCGCGGATGCCGGGGAAGCTCCCGAGCGAACGCTCGAGGGCTGGATCGTGCCGGTCCATTCCGTGGGCGTGCAGGGAGACTCGCGTAGCTACCGGCCGGTGCTGGTGCTGGATGGCGGTGACCCGATGGCTCTGCACGAGGCCGCCACCGAGTCGATCAACCGGCTGACGCGGGTCAACCGCGTTGTCGCGCGGGTGGCCAGCGCCGTGGATCTGGGCCGGATGACGGTGCGTCCCGGCGCGCTGAGCCGCGAACGGCTGGAGCGGCTGCGCCGCGCCGACGCCTTGGTGCGGCGGCTGTCGCACGCGAGCGGTTTCGATCGCCGTGTCTGGCAGTTCCCGGTGGTGCTGATTCCCTACGGGACGCCCGAGCGGCCCGATTCGGTGGTGCTGCGCCCGGTGGATTCGGTCGACGGGATGACCGCGCAATCCGTGGCGATGGACTCCGCGCTGCTGGCGGAGATGTCCGGTGAGTTGCTGGCTATCGAGGGGATCTGCGGCGTCTTCTACGACCTGACCCACAAGCCGCCGGCCACCATCGAGTGGGAATAGCGCCGGGCGCGCGCTTCACCGGATCAGACGGATCTCGACTGCGGAGGTCAGACTCGCCCATTGACGGTCGGCCGTGATAGCGGGGAGACTCAGGATCCCGGCCGTGGCCAGGCAAGCCCGGTCCCCGAGAGACAAACCTGCTTCCGCCCCCCCGCGAAACACCATCGCGGCCGCAGCGGCCGCCTCTTCCGCGCGAAACTCCGCCACCGGCAGATCGAGGCAGGCGAGGGAGGTTTCCGCCGCCTCACGCGGAACTCCCGCCCGCGCAAGCCGGCTGAGTACCTCGCACACATTGACGGCGCTGATGGCCGCCCGCGGAAGCAACTCCCGGACCTTTTCCCCGCCGGGTTCCCCGAACAGAAGCGCGAGCACCGCCGAAGAATCCAGCACCACTTCAGGGTTCCCGCTCAAGCCGCACCTGCTCACGCCGCTCGCGCAGCAGTTCATCCACCTGGCTCACTCCCTTCACCGCGTACCGGGCGACCAGACGTTGAGCCTTGCGGACCCGCTGCTCTCTGGTCTGAATGATCAGGCGATCTTCTTCCTCGGTTGCAACCAGTTCCGAGCTGGGTCCAATCCCCTGGCGGCTCCTCCAAGAGGAGGGGAGAGTGATTCTCCCCTGTTTATCCACAATACAGGATGATGACATCGGCATCTCCTGCATCCTATTATAGCCCCAGGTATCCTGGAATCGAACCGATAGTGTACCCTCTTCTCATGGGTCAACTCAGCCGCATCGGGGTAGCAATTGATTCGGACCTGCTGGAGAAATTCGACCGGCTCATCGGATCCCGCGGTTACACAAACCGCTCGGAGGCGTTCCGGGACCTGATTCGGGATGAACTGGTGGAAGAGTCGTGGCAGAACCCCAACAGCCGGGTCGTGGGCACGGTCACCCTCGTCTACGATCATCATGTTCGGCTGCTGAACGAGAAACTGACCGATATCCAGCACGACCATCACCAGCAGATCCTTTCCACCCTGCACGTGCACCTGGATCACGACCATTGCCTGGAGGTTCTGGTGGTGCGCGGCAAGGCCTCGGCGGTCAAGAAGATCGCCGACACGCTGATCAGCACCAAGGGGGTTTCGCACGGCCGGTTGACGATCACCTCGACCGGGGCCGACCTGTGATCGCCGGCACGGGAATCGACGTCGCCGAGGTGCCGCGCATCCGGGCTGCCGTCGAGCGCCACGGCCGGCGCTTCCTGGAGCGGATCTGCACGCCGGGGGAGATCGCCTACGTCGAGAGCAAAGCCAATCTCTACGAACGCCTGGCGGCGCGCTTCGCGGCCAAGGAGGCCGGCATGAAAGCGATCGGCACCGGCTGGAGGCGCGGGGTGCGGTGGCGCGACTTCGAGGTGGTCAACCTGCCCTCCGGCCGGCCGACGCTGAAGCTGCACGGAGTGGCGGCGCGGGTGGCCGAGGGGCTGGGTGTGCGAGCGGTGTCGCTCTCCCTCACGCACACCTCGGAGCAGGCGGTGGCTTTCGTGATCCTGGAGGGCGGGGGGTAGCCGGCTACTGCTTCTGCTCGACGTCGGCCGGAGCGGGATGAAGCTGGGCCTTCTCCAGCCGTTGGGATTCCTGCCAGGTGTAAATCATGCGGTGGATCACGGTGAGGTTGCCGAGAACGGCGATCACCCACAGCACGGGCGCCATGCGGTCGAACAGAGCGCCGATGATCAGCAGCACGATGCGCTCGGGTCGTTCCAGAAAGCCCACCTTGCACAGCGGGATGCTGTTCTCCGCCCGCGCCCGCGTGTAGCTGACCATCACGGAGGCGGTCATCACCACCGCCGTCAGCACGACGTAGAAGTAGCGGTTGATCGAGGCGTAGTAGACCAGCAGGCCCATCAGCAGGGACAGGTCCGAGTAGCGGTCGATCACCGAATCGAAAAAGCCTCCGAAGCGGGTGACCTGGTTGGTCGCGCGGGCCACGCGGCCGTCCACCATGTCGAAGATGCCGGCCCCGATGATCACCAGGCCGGCGGCCGGGAAGCGCCCCGCGGCCAGCAGAACCGCCGCCACGATGTTAATCAGCAGGCCGATGAAGGTGAGGGCGTTGGGCGGGATCTTCGACAGAGCCAACATGCGCACGATCAGTAGGATTACCTTGTTGCAGGCGGTGCCGATCGCGCGTGTGTAGGTCATCGACGGTCCTTTCCCTCGCCGCCGGCGGCGAGGCCATCATCCCTCGTCGTGAATGGTTGCCAGGCGCAGGATCTCCATCTCCCTGACCCCGCCCGGAATCTGAATCCGGGCGACGTCGCCGACCTTCTTGCCCAACAGGCCGCGGCCGATCGGGGAGGCCGTCGAGATCAACCCTTTCGCGACGTCCGTCTCTTCGCTGGTTACCAGTTTGTAGGTGGTCTCTTCGTCCTTCTGATAGTCCAGCACAACCACGGTGGAACCCAGTCCGACCTTGTCGTGCGGGATCTTGGACACATCCACCATCGAGAACTCGGCCAGCCGCTTCTTGAGCTGGCCCAGGCGGGCGTTGACGAAGCCCTGCCGTTCCTTGGCCGCGTGGTACTCCGCGTTCTCGCTCAAGTCGCCATGAGCGCGAGCTTTCAGGATTTCCTTGGGGAGTTCGGCGCGCAACTCGTACTCCAGCGCCGCAATCTCATCCTGTAGCTTCTTCTTGAGGTCTTCCATTCGGGGCTGGGCGACTCCCAGATGCCCATTATAGACCAGCCGGGAGGGCGCGGCTCAGCCGCCGTTCTTCAGCGTTACGTCCCTGCTAGCCGGCCCGAACTCGATCCGGAAGACGCTGGAACCCTGCGGGGCGAGTTGCACGCGGAGGCGCCAGTACCCCGGATAGAGATCGTCCAGCGACTGAATGGAGCCGACGGAGGCCCCCTCGCCGGAGATTACGGTCACCACCGGGGAGAGGCCGGCGATGACCACGCCGGAGGCATCGGTGGCGCGTATGTAGAGGGTCGAGTCCGAACTCGTGCTGGTGATCACATGAATGTGTTGCGGCTCTCCGGAAGGCACGGCGTACCAGTAGGGCACACGCGTGTCCAGACCGGAGCTGGCGCTGCGAATGCGCACGACTCCCTGGTACTCGCCGGCGGTGGCGCCGCCGGCGTTCCAGTCGAGCCTGAGCCGCTTGGAAGCTCCCGCGTCCAGAGAGAATTGCCCGAGAGAGACCGTGGGTGAGGTGCCGGCCGCCGAGGGCTCGACTGTGACGGTCAACTCGTCGGCGGCTCCGGAGAGGTTGGTGATCGTGAGTTCGCGGCTCATGGCCGCCGACGGCTCGCCCGCGCCGAAGCTGATCGAGACCGGCTCGGCCACGATCGTGTTGCGCAGCGCGGCCTCCAGATTCATCATGCCGGCGCCGGACTGCTGGGCCGCGTTCTGCCCGCCGGTGTCCACCGAAAGCGGCGCGGCGCTGTTGATCAGCAGCGAGCGGTACTGCGCCGCACGGAGCCCCGGCCGGGCCGACTTGAGCACCGCCACCGCTCCGGCCGCCATGGGCGCGGAGAAACTCGTGCCGGCGATGACGGCGTACTTCGACTGGCTGTA
>CAYOTD010000107.1:0-10831 GCA_964406685.1 uncultured Solibacteraceae bacterium
GTCGCCCCTCTGGCAGGCGGCGACCATCGCGCAGGCGCTGGTGTACGGGCTGGCGTTGGCCCATGTGTGGCTGCCGGCGCGCACCTTCGTCGTGCTGATGGCGGCCTCGCTGTGCGCCGCCTTCACGCCGCTGTCCGGCTCCTGGAAATCAACCGACCCGGCCCGCTGATTTGGCGGCGGTCACGAAGAAGTCACGCGCGATGGGCTCGATGGTGACCTGCACACCCTCCAGTCCGGCGAAGAGGCGCTCGATCTGTTCGCGCCGGTAGAGGAACAGGTCGCAGCGCTTGGCGTAGCGCCGCTTGCGTTGCCAGGCGAGCAGGCCGCCGGCGGCGGGAAACGAGAAGAAGACCTTGGAGCGGCTGAGGGAAAGCGCCTTCTCGATGACCTTGCGCGGTTCGGCCATGTAGTCCATGAAGCCCATGATGACGACGTAGTCGAAAGTCTCTCCGGCCGGGAAGGCGAAGAAGTCGGCCTGGCGGAACTCGCAGCGGGCGGCCACCCCCGCCCTGGCCGCGTGTTCGGCGGCGATGCCCAACATACCCTCGGCGAAATCGATACCCAGGGCCCGGGCCGCGCCGTTGCGCGCCAGTTGGATGGAGAAGTGGCCCGGACCGCAGCCCACGTCGAGGACGCTCTTGCCTTCGATCGGCCGGCAGCCTTCCATCGTCTTCTCGAACCGCAGCCTCATGCTCTTGCGGAAGACGCGGTTGAGCAGGTCGCGGAGGGGGCCGCGGCGGGTGCTGTAGATGGCGTCGAAGTCGCCGGCGTAGCCGTGGAAGAACTCCTGCGTGCGGTCAGCGGGCATCGGACTCCTCGAGTTGGCCGGCGTGATCGGCCAGATAGCCGGCGAATGTGGTCAGCGGGAACTCCGCCAGAATGGAGCGCAGCTTCCGCTCGGTGGCCGCCAGGTTGACGTAGGACTTGAAGCGGCGCGCGGGCGGCATCTCCAGCCGCGGATGATCCGGGTCGATCTCCCGCGGATGGAGGTAGAACACCACCGGCCGGTTCTCGCGCATCACCTCGCGCGCCTTGCGCCGGATCAGCGGGTAGGGGAACAGGCGCAGGTAGCCGCCGCCGAAGAAGCACATCGGCCGGCCCAGGAAATCGGCCACCGTGATGGGAAACTCGGCCAGCGGTCCGATCCGGTAGGGGCGGCGGCAGCCGTTCTTCATGCCCCCGTGGCCGCGCGGAGCGGGAAACACCGACGAGTCGTAGCGGTAGCCGGCCTCCAGCAGAGCGTCGAAGAACCAGGCGGTGTCCTTGGTCACCGAGAAGCCGGCCGAGCGGTAGCCGGCGACGGCGGCGCCGGCCAGATCCTCCAGCAGCAACCGCGTGCGGCGGGCATCCTCGGTGAACTCCTCGCGGGTCATCGAGAAGACCAGGCGGTGGGCGTAGCCGTGCGAGGCGATCTCGTGGCCCTGGGCGGCGGCTTCCTTCACCAGGTGCGGAAACCGCTCTGCCACCCAGCCCAGGAAGAAACAGGACGCCTTCACGCTCCGCCCGGCGAGCATCTCGAGCATGTGGCGGAAGTTGCTTTCGACGCGCGACGGAAGCCCGCTCCACGCCTCCAGAGGGGGCGCCGAGGCGACATCCAGGATGTGGAACCAGTCTTCGACATCGATTGACAGAATGCTCGGGTGCATCGGAGGCGCGATAGCTTGGAGTATAGCATCCCCCGCCAACCTGTTAGCATGGGTAGTTCCCCTATGTGCGGCCTTGCGGGATGTTGGGAGTGTGCGCCGGTCGCGGCCGACGCCTTGCGCGGGCGCGCCGAGACGATGACCGGGACGTTGCGGCACCGCGGGCCGGATGACGGCGGCGTGTGGCTGGAACCCGAGGCGGGCCTGGCGCTGGGCCATCGAAGGCTGTCGATCATCGACCTGTCGCCGGAAGGCCACCAGCCGATGCACTCCCACAACGGCGAGTGGGTGATCGTCTTCAACGGCGAGATCTACAACTTCCAGGAGATCCGCCGCGAACTTGAGGCACGCGGGTACCGCTTCCGCGGCCACTCCGACACCGAGGTCATGCTGGAGGCGTTCTCGGAGTGGGGCGTGGATGCTTCCCTGCGGCGCTTCAACGGTATGTTCGCCTTTGCCCTGTGGAACCGGCCGCAACGCCAGTTGTGGCTGGCGCGCGACCGGTTGGGAAAGAAGCCGCTTTACTATGGCTGGGCTGAGAACGCGCTGGTATTCGGTTCCGAGCTGAAGGCGTTGCGCGTGCATCCACGGTTCAACCCTCGTATTGATCGCGACTCGCTTGCCCTCTACTTCCGCCATGGCTACGTGCCGTCACCCTACTCTATCTACCGCGACGTTCACAAGCTGCCGCCGGGGACGCGTCTGCGGTTGGATGCGGCCGCCCCTCCCCCGCGGCTCGAGCCGGTTCCCTATTGGTCGGCGCGGGAGGCGGTGGAGCGCGGCCGGGCGAGGGGGCCGTCCCGGGACCCGCGGCAAGCGGAGATCGATCTGAAGATGTTGTTGATCGACGCGGTCCGGATGCGGATGATCTCCGATGTGCCGCTGGGGGCGTTTCTTTCGGGTGGAATCGATTCCTCGCTTACCGTCGCCCTGATGCAGTCGATCAGCAGCCGGCCGGTGAAGACCTTTGCCATCGGATTCCGGGAAGCCCGCTTCAATGAGGCCGATCACGCGCGGGCGGTGGCGCAGCATCTCGGCACCGAGCACACCGACCTCTGCGTCACGCCCGAGGAGGCGCGCGAAGTGATTCCCCGGTTGCCGGAGATGTTCGACGAGCCGTTCGCGGATTGCTCCCAGATCCCCACGTTCCTGGTGTCGCAACTGGCGCGCCGGTCGGTTACCGTCAGCCTGTCGGGCGACGGCGGCGACGAGCTGTTCGGCGGTTACGAGTCGTACCGGTCCAATTCGAACGGCTGGCGCAAGTACGCGTGGATTCCACAGCCGCTCCGCCGTCTGGCCGGCAAGGCGCTGGCGTTGGGCGGCGGCCACCGGCGGCGGGTCGGTCTGGCGATGACGCACGCGGAGATGGAGTTGGTCTATCGCGATCTCTACTCGCTCTGGGAGACGCCACTCGAGTTGGTCCGCGGCGCCTCCGAGCCGCCGACCGCGTTTTCCGACCGGCGGCAGTGGGTGGGGCGGGATTCCTTCATCGAGAAGATGATGTATCTGGACAGCGTCGCCTACCTGCCGGACGACATCCTGGTGAAGGTGGACCGGGCCAGCATGGCGGTAAGCCTGGAGGCGCGCTGCCCGCTGCTGGATTACAGGCTGTTCGAATACGCCTGGCGGCTGCCGCTGGAGGAGAAAACCGGCCCGGCGGCCGGCAAACTGCCCCTGAGGCGCCTGCTGGCCGAATTCGTTCCGCCGGAGCTGTGGGATCGCCCCAAGACAGGGTTCGGGGTTCCCGTTGGCGATTGGCTGCGCAACCCGCTGCGGGGATGGGCCGAAGACCTGCTCGCCGAAGGCGCGCTGGCCGAGGGCGGCCTGGAGCCGGCCCCGGTGCGGCGGCGCTGGGAAGAGCATCTCCGCGGAGCATTCAACTGGGATCTGCCTTTGTGGACGGTGCTGATGTTCCAGGCGTGGCGGCGGAGTGGGGGCGCCGCAATTTGAATCCAGGAGAGTCTATGCCACAGGACAAGATCACATTCTCGTTTGGAAAGAACTGGGAGGAGTTCGTTGCCCGGCACTTCTCCGCCGAACGGGTGGAGATCTCGCGCCGGCATCTTCTCGGTTTCCTTGGAGTGGCCGACCTGAAGGGGAAGTACTTCCTCGATATCGGCTGTGGCAGCGGGTTGTCGTCGCTGGCCGCTCTGGATGCCGGCGCCTCCCGCCTGGTCAGCTTCGACGTGGACCCGGCCTCGGTGTCCACCTCCCGCAAGCTGCACGAGACGCGCGGAGCGCCGGGGCACTGGACGATCCTGGATGGCTCGGTGCTGGATCGCGGCTTCCTGGCATCGATCGAGCCGGCCGACATTGTGTATTCGTGGGGAGTGCTGCACCACACCGGCCGAATGTGGGAGGCCGTCCGCAACGCCGCCGCTCTGGTGCGCCCCGGCGGGCTGTTCTACATCGCTTTGTACCTCACCACGCCGCGCACACCGTACTGGATCCGGATTAAGAAGCGCTACAACCGGGCCTCGCGGTTCGGGAAGCGCTGGATGGAGGCCAGGCACATCCTGCGGCATCAGGTGCTGCCGGCCCTGGTCCGCTTCCAGAACCCTTTCCCGGAAATGCTCCACTACAAGAAGAACCGGGGGATGGACTTTCTGACCGACGTGCGGGACTGGCTCGGCGGCTATCCCTATGAAGACGCCTCCATCGCCGAAGTGCTGCGGTTCGGCAGGCAAGAACTGGGTTTCAACCTGGTCAACATCGCCCCGGGCCCGACGTTGGTCGAATACCTGTTCGAAAAGGCCGGCTAGAAGGCCTGTCATGCTAAACTCTAGCTCGGGCCCCTCCGACGATGCCCTCGACTAAGCTGCGGGCCTTTGCCCTGCTCGTCACGGAACTGTGCGTCATGTTGGGCTGCGCCTGGCTGGCGGCGGCGGTCTACTATCTCGATCTCCAGTTCCCGCTGCTGTTGCTGGAGCCGGAATCGCGCTGGTTGATGTTCACCATGGCCCTGTGCGTCCAGGCGGTGCTGGGCGGGCAGGGTCTGTACCGGCGGCCGTTGTCGAGATCCCGGATTTCGCTCCTGCTGGTGTTGTGCCAGGCCGAAGGGGTGGCGTTTCTGGCCGCCGCGCTGGCCGGCTATGTCTATCCTCCCTTGCGGGTGGCTCCCGCGCTGACCATCCTGTTCGGGGTGATCTCGCTGCCGGGGATCTTCCTGTGGCGGGTGGTGTGGTCGCTGCTGTTCTGGCGGGCCGGCGATTACCAGCGAATCCTGTTCCTGGGCCGGGATTCCATCGTGCGGCAGCTTGCCGAGTACATTCATCAGCGCCAGGATTCCGGCTGTACGATTGTCGGCTATCTCGACCCGGAGCTTTCCCCAGGCTCGGAACTCGCGGGCGCCAAGGTGCTGGGTCCGTTCTCGCAACTGGCTCACACCGTCACGCAGTACCGCCCCAACCGGATTGTGGTCGGAACCGGGGCGGTCTACGACGGCCTGCCGATGGACACGCTGTTCCAGGCCAGGCTGTCCGGCGCGGTGATCGAAGAGGCTGCCGAGGTGTACGAGGCCATGTTCCGGAGGGTTTCCTTGAGCGCGCTGACGCCGGGGCGGCTGATCTATACCAAAGGGCTGTGGTCCCAGCCGGCCGGCGTGGCCGTGCAGTCCATCTGGGTGAACCTGCTGGCCTTATCCATGTTGGTGGCGCTGTCGCCCTTGATGGTGCTGATCGCGGTGCTCATTCGGCTCAGCTCGCGCGGGCCGGCGCTGGAACACCTGACCTGCGCCGGCTTCGAAGGAATCCCGTTTGACAAGCTCAGCTTCCGTTGCAGGCGGCTGGGCGAGACCGGCCCGGGGGCCTATACGGCCATCGGCCGGCTGCTGGAGCGGTGGCGGCTGGAGTCGCTACCCCAGTTGCTCAACGTAGTGCGGGGCGAGATGTCGCTGATTGGGCCGCTGGCGGCCAAGACGGAACAGGCTCAAGCACTTGCGGGCTCTCTGCCCTGCTATCAGCTCCGCCACACGGTCAAGCCGGGCATCCTCGGCTGGGCCCAACTCCACCTCCGTCAGGCTGCGGCGGAGCCGGATCCAGCGCTCGCCCTGGAATACGATTTGTATTACATCAAGCATCTCTCGCCGACTATCGATTTTTACATCCTGCTTCACAGCCTGGTGGGCTGAATTGCTTCACGAATTCCGGCGGTTCTTCCGATATGAAAAGAAGGCGAGGACCGCCATGTCGATCTCAACCCTTACCTTTACGGGCATCAGCAGCTTCTCGGACGATTTCCAGACCATCCTGGAACGCTCGGTGTCCATCGCCTCCATCCCGCTCACCGAACTGCTGAATTCCCAGGCGGATATTCTCAGCAAGGAGACTCTGCTCTCCAGCTTCGACACGGCGGTGCAGGACCTGGCCGATGCGATCACGGCGTTAGGGGAGTTGGGCGCCTCCAGCGCCATCAACGCCTCGACGTCCAATGCCAACCGGGTTACGGTGACAGCCACCGGCAACCTCACGGCGAGCACTCATACGATCACGGAAATCACCTCGGTAGCCCGCCAAGCCTCGGGCACCTCGCTGAGTGGGTATGCGTCGTCCACCGAGACCGAGGTCTCCAGCGACGGAACGATGGAACTGGTTGTGGGCGACACCACCTACACCCTCGACCTGACCGGGGAGGGCGACAACAGCCTGAACGGACTGGCCGGCGCCATCAACGCCCTGGGGGCCGGGGTCACGGCTACGATTCTGAATACGGGCGACCCAGAAACTCCCTATTATCTTTCTCTTACAACGACCGGAACGGGGTTGCAGGCGCTTGAGCTAAGGGAGACGGCGGGCGTTGCCTCGACCAACATCCTCACCAACACGGTCCCGGAAACCGACGCCGTTTTCGCGTCGAACACCGGCTACGCGACCACGGATGCGACCGAAGTCTCCACCGACGGAATCCTCCAGCTCGCCGTGGGGACCTCGACCTACGCCCTCGACATTTCCAGCGACAACACCCTGGAAGGGCTGCGCGAGGCGATCAACAACGCCGGCGCCGGCGTGACTGCGGCCATCGTGGCTTCCGAGGACGGCAAGTACCGCCTGCGGATCACATCACCCAACGGAGAGGCGGTCGAGTTGCGCGAGACGGCCGGCGAGGCGACAAGCAATGTCCTGACCAACGCCCTTCAGGGCGCCGATGCCGTGTTCAAGCTGGATGGGATTCAGATCACCAAATCGGAGAACACCATCACCGACGTCATCGACGGACTCACCTTTACGATCAAGTCCACCACCGACGCTGGCGAAAGCGTCGCTATCACGCTGGCCTCCAGCCGCGGGGACGTTTCCAGCGCCCTTGACGATCTGGTGACGGCCTACAACGCCGTCAAAGACCTCGTCAACGCGCAGATCGGCACCACCGCCGGAATGCTGACCGGCGACGCCATTGTCCGCGAGATTCAGACCAGCCTGCGCGCCCTGGTCAATTACGACGGCACGGGCACCATCCAGTCGCTCGCCGACCTGGGCATCGAGGTCGACTCGTCGGGGGTCATGTCCTACGACAGCACGGTTCTCTACGGTCTGTCGAGTTCGCAGTTCGCCGACGCGTTCGGCTTCCTCGGTTCCGCCACCTCCGGGCTGGGCGCCATGGCGGACCGCTTCACCGCCATCAGCGACGACGATACCGGCCTGATCGCCCTGCAACAGGAGAACTACGAAGAGGCGGACGAGCGGTTGCAGGAGCAGATCGACAAGCTGTCGCAGCGTATCAACTTGATGCAAACCAACCTGTCGGCGCAATTGGCGTCGGCCGACACACTGCTGGCATCGCTGGAAAGCGATCAGTTGATCCTCGACGCCAGCCTCGAAGCCCTGAACTACGCCATCTTCGGAAAGAAGGAGAGCTAGGAGTGGCGGACCGCTGGCAGGAAATCACCTCGCGTTTCGAGCGGGTCAGCGCGCGGCTGAAAGCCTGCGCTCCGGACGACCGGCCGCGTCTGCGGGCTGTGCTCAAGGAGCGCCGGGCCATCGTCGAGCAGTTGGCGGTGCTGGTCCGGGCGGACCCCGGCGGAGCGTCGCCGCTCCTGCTGGAGCGATTGAAGGCCGCCTCGGAGTCGGGCCAGAGATACACGGTGCGGCTGCGGCTTCAGGCGGAATGGCTGCGGCGGCAACTGGCCGCCGAGACTTCCCACGCGCGCCTGCTGCATTCGTTTGCGGCGCCCGCCAGCGCGCCCCGGCGCCGCGTCAGCCTGCGCAGCTAAGCGCCTCTTTCAGCCGGCCGATCAGTTCCTCCCAGTCGCCCCGCCGCCGCTGCCGCATCAGCCGCATGGTCGGGTACCAGGGGCAGTCCTCCCGCTCCAACAACCAGCGCCAGTCGGCGGCATGCGCGAGCAGGAGGCGGACCGGACGCGCGAGGGCTCCCGCCAGGTGAGCCGTCATGGTGTCGACGGTAACCACCAGGTCGAGATTCATCATGATGGCGGCGGTGTCGGAGGGGGTGTTGGAGGGCTCTTCCAGGTTGGTGAGGGCGAAGGGCGCCGCGGCCAACTCCTCGGCCGGGGCATCGCGCAGCAACCCATAGAATGAGACGCCGGGCAGGGAAGCGAGCGGGGCAAGCTGCTCCAACGCCAGCGACCGCCGCCGGTTGACCTTGTTCTGCGTGTTGCCGCGCCAGACGAGTCCGATCCGCCGGCTTCCGTCTGGGCCCATGCGTTCGCGCCAGAGACGGACGAGCGCCTCATCGACCCCCAGGTAGGGGACTTCCGCCGGCAACGCCGGCAGGGTGACGCCCAACCGGCAGGGCAGGCTCAGCAACTCGATCTGGAAATCGTGCTCGGGGCGCGGCTCGCCGCGGGCGATCAGGAGGTCGATTCCCTCCGTCGAGGCCAGCAGCGTCTTCAATCGGGGCTGCGTCTCGAAGATCACCCTTCCGCCGAGCCGCCGGAGCGGCTTCAGGAAGCGGGCGAACTGGATGGTGTCGCCCAGTCCCTGCTCGGCATGCACCAGAATGGTCCGCCCGTCGAGCGGCTCTCCCATCCAGCGGGGGCGGTCGAAGTGCCTGGCCACGTGTTCCTTCTGACGGAAGCGCCACTCGTAGGCCGGCCAGCCGCGCTCCCAGTCGCCCTTCTGGAGCCAGAGCAGGGCGCGGTTCCAGTTGGCTTCGGCGTGTTCGGGTTCCAGCGTGAGAACGGCTTGGTAATCTGCGAGAGCCTCGTCCACGCGGTTCAGCAACAGCAGCGTGTTGGCGCGGTTGGTGAGCGAATCCACGTGGCCGGGCTGGCGGGCCAGCACCTGGTCGTAGCGTTGGAGCGCCTCTTCGAGCCGGTCCTGCTCCTGCAAGGCGGAGCCGAGGTTGTAGAGCGCGTCGAGGTAGGTGGGCCGCAGCAGGAGGGCGGCGGAGAACTGCGCCTCGGCTTCCGCCAGCCGGCCCAGGGCCTGAAGCGTGGTGCCAAGGTTGTTGTACGCTTCGGCGTAGTCGGGCTTAAGGCACAGCGCTTCGCCCAGGCACTCCAGCGCCTGTTCCTTCCGGTCCAGCTTGTTCAGGGAGGCGGCCAGGTTGAACCAGGTTTCCGGACGGCGGGCGCCGGAGCAAAGAGCGTGCTGGTAGGCGTCGACTGCTTCCTGATAGTGCTCCTGGTTGTGCAGGGCGTTCGCCAGTTGGAACCAAGCCTCCCCCTGGTCCGGTTGACTGTCCAGGACCCGGCGGTATTCGGCCGCGGCTTCCTCGTGGCGGCGCAGCAACTGGAGGGCATTGCCCAGGGCGAGGCGGGCCTCGTCGCGGTGCGGCTCCAGTTCCAGGGCGCGCCGGTAGGCTTTGGCGGCATCTTCGTAATGGCGGAGGTTGGCGAGGGCGTCGGCGTAGCGATTCCACAGGGAGGCCGACGGGGGCTGCATGTCGAGGGCCTGGCGATAGGTGGCGGCGGCGCGGCTCCAGTCTCCCGCGCGGCTGAAGGCCAGTCCCAGGTTGTTGAAGTAGCCTGGGTTACCCGGCCGCAGGCGGATGGCGCGGCCGATGGCCGCGATAGCGAACTCGTACTGTCCCTCCTCCGCCGCCAGCACGCCCAGCAGATGCAGGGCATCGGCGTGATCCGGATTGCTCCGGAGCACTTTCCGATATCCCGCTTCGGCTTCGGTGCGGCGTCCTGCCTTGTGATGCGAAACGGCGGTGGAGAGGGTTCGGGCAAGCGACGTCATGTTGCTTGATCCTTTCGGCCCTCAAACAATCGCCGCGGCCTCCGAGGGAGGGAGGCCGCGGCGTGAAGATGTGCGCGCCGGGCGCGCACGCAGCAGTGCGGTTGGGCGCTTGCGCGCCGCGGGCCGCTACTAGGCGCTCAACAGGCTAAGCACCTGCTGAGTCGAGATGTTGGCCTGCGCCAGGGCGGCGATGCCGGCCTGTTGCAGGATCGACGCCTTGGTCAGGTTGGCCGCCTCGGCGGCGAGGTCGGCGTCACGGATGTAGGACTCGGAAGCCGCCAGGTTGTTCAACTGGGTCTGCGCCAGGCTGGTGGCGAATCCGAAGGTGTTCTGGCCCTTTCCGACCGCGGCCTGGGCGGTGCCCAGGGCCGAGACGGCGTCGGCCAGCAGGGTGACGGCGGATTCGGCGTTGGCCTGCGTCCCGATGTCGGCCACGCTGCCGCCCGAGCTGGTTTCGGAGGTGGTGGTCAGGCCCTGGACGCTGCCGCCGGCCTGGTTGTTGATGCCGGAGGCCTTGGAGTTGGTGCCGATGGTGACCTTGAACTCCGTGGGGCCCATGAAGCGGATGCCCTCGTAGTCGGTGCCGGCGTTGATGTCGTTCTCCTTGACCGCCACCAGCTTGTTGAGAGTGGAGTCGTTGGAGGTCTTCAACTGCTCGTTGATGTAGGCGAGGGCCTGGTCGAGGGTGCGGCCGGTCGAGGCGCTGGCGTCGTTGGCGAGAACGATGGAGAGAGAATGTGCCGTGCCGCTGGCGTCGTTGGCCGAAACGGTGATGGTCTGGTCGTCGCCGCCCAGGGTGATGTTGTCCCACCGGAAGACGTCGTCGGTGGTGCCCAGCGCGGTGTGCTCGGCGCCGCCCGAGTTGAACGTCGTCTGGTAGTCGAGCACAGTGCCCACGCCGGCGGTGTAGGCGTCGGCGGTGTTGCCGTAGGCTCCGAAGCCCCACAGGTCGGTTCCGTCGCTGGAGTCTCCAATCGCCAGGCGGAACTTCGTGCCGTTGTTGGAGGTGAACTGCAAATGGCCGCCGTTGTCGACGGCGTAGATGCC
>CAYOTD010000108.1:0-10808 GCA_964406685.1 uncultured Solibacteraceae bacterium
CAGCGCCGTGGGGTCGTTGAAGTAGCCGGAGATGGTGCGGTTGCGCCCGGCCTTGGGGACGCGCACTTCGACCACGTCGCCGGGCTGGAACATGACGGCGACGGCGCGGGTGGCTTCGGTGTGCGCCTTCACGTCGATGGTTTCCGCGGGAATGGCCGCCGCGCTCATGCCGCCCTCCCGAGGTTGCCGATAATGCGGCCGAGCGTTTCGCGCTCCTCGGCTTCGATGGCCATCGAGGCGGCCATCTGGCGGGAATCGATGTGGCGGGTGATGGCGTTGCGCACCAACTCGCGCAACGTGGCAGGGGGGATGGAATCCACCTCCACGCTGTCGCCGTCGAAGCCCTCGCTGCGGGTGTCGGAGCGCTTGGTGGAGCGGCGCATGGCGGTGAGCAACCGCACCACGGTGCTCTTGTACTCGGTCTCGGTCTTGGCGATCGCGCCGCGGCTGACGAGCTGGTAGAAGGTCTGGCGCACGGTGGCCGGGTGCGTTTCCGCGAGCACCTGGTGGATGGCCTGCTTGATGGCGTCCATGCCGGAGCGCGACCGGCGCTTTATGGGTCTAGTCCCACAAGCGGCGGTCATCGCGGGCGGGCTCCCGGCTTGGGCGCGGCCAGCATGCGCTCGACGGCCTGGCGGGGAACCAGGATGCGGCGGCCGATCTTGAGCGACGGGATGGCGCCCGCGCGCACCGCCCGGTAGGCCGAGTTACGGGCGATGCCGAGCAGGCGCCCGGTCTCCGGTACCGTCAAGGTCTGTTTCTGCAACTGCGGTCACCTCCGACCCACGACACGGGCAGCATGTACTGATCCGTGTCGTTCTGATAACGATTATGGCGGACGGGAGATTGACAAGGCAACACGCGTTTGTGTAGTTTATCCGTGTCGGCACCTGCCGCCACGGAAAGGCACGGAAATGAGCTCGTTCATCGAGTTTTACTGGAAGGTCCCCGAGGCGGGGTTCGAGTGGCTCGCGACCAAAGGCTTCCCCTCCAAGCAGATGGACGCGGGCGTCGCGGGCGTCTACCTGGTGGACCGCATGAAGCCGGGCGTGGCCGGCGCGGTCCGCAACTACCCCGCGTTCCAGGAGACGGGCCTGTTCCGGCGGTTCGCCGCGACCGAGCCCACCAAAGACGGCGTTCTCGCCTTCGCCAACGCCTACGGCTTTCTGGGCGGCGAGGCGACGATCCCGGTGCAGAAGCCGGCCGGGAACGAACCCAACAATTACTTCCTCGCGAGCGGTGAAACGCTCGAAGCCTGGGGCGCGGAGATCCTGGCCATGCGGCACATGGCCGAGGTATGGGAAGCGGCCCGCGCGGGCGACTCGGAAACGCTGGCCGAGTTCATCCGCTGGAAGGGCAAGGCGGCTAAAGGCGAAGATGCCTGGCCGCACACCGAGGGGGCGTACCGCGGCCCGCGCTCGCGCTTCGAGAAGCACGCGGTGACGTTCCCGATCGCCTCGGAGACGGCGAACCCGGAGACGCTGGCGCGGTTTGAGCCGGGCGACGTGGTGCTGCCGGCGTGGTACGCCCTACAGCGGTTCGTGAATAAGAAACTGGCCGAGCACGGCGCCGTGCCGAAACTGCTGTGGCACATCGACCGGCGTAAATCCGAACTGGAGATGCACTTCGTGCCCGAGAGCCTGATCGCGGCCTTGTGGTTGCAGTTTGCCCACGGCATCACCGGCAACAAGGAGTACCGGCAATGCGACCAGTGCGGGCGCTGGTTCGAGGTGGCCGCCGAGGTGCGCCAGGACGGCAAGTTCTGCCAGGGCGCCTGCCGCTCTCGCGCCTACCGGGCGCGCCAGTCGGAAGCCCGCAAACTGCGCGCCGCAGGGATGGGGTTCGGGGAGATCGCCCGGCGGCTGAACTCGGACGCGAAAACGGTGCGCGGCTGGGTGAAGGGTTAAGCCGAGGCGCTCGGCAGCGGCAGGGCAAGGAGCATGCTGGCCGCGGCCTGCTCCGCGTTCAAAGGCAGATGCGAGCCGGTTTCAAAGTGCGCGTCCATCCCCTGGACCTTCACGAAGAGTTCGTGAAAGAACGGCTGCCCGTCGGCCGAGCAGCGCAAATGAAGCCGCTCGGCATCGTAGCTGACGCGCAGCCAGTACTGATCGGCGCCGCTTCGATACCGGACTGTGGCCTCGGTTCGCGAAGTCCGCTGAAAGGTGAGGCTCGAAGGCGGCCTGGCCGGCAGGCTGCTGGAAGATGCTTCGCACTGCGTCTTCAGCGCCGCCCACAGATCCGTCCACAGCAGGTAGGCGCTGACCTGGTCGCCGGTGAACTCTTCGGCGCGTTTCATGGCCGCACCCCCTACCGGTGCTCGTTGGCCTTGATCACCGCATCGATGGTGCGCAGCAGAGCCACCTGTTGGGAAGGCGGGAGCGACTCGATCTGTTCCAGCCGGCGCAGCACCTTGCGGCTGGGCTTCTTGCCGTTCCGCGGCTTGCGCACCGACGGGTTCAGCAGCTCGTCCAGGCTCACTTCGAGCGCCTGGGCGAAGCGGATCGCCATCTCGGCCGACAGTTTCAACACGTCGCGTTCGATGGCGGAAACGATGGACTGAATGATGCCGATCTTCTCGGCAAGCTGCACCTGGGTATAGCCGCGCTCCTTGCGGAGCCGGGCGACGCGCTGGCCGAGCGTTTCGGCGCCGAAGTCGATCGGCGGGAGGTTCAGCTTGGAAACCTGGGGCATCCGACAGCCAGTGTAAGGGGCAAAAACGCCCTTGACTTGACCTATAACACATGAAATGCTATTTCCTGAACTACGTAAAAACCTGCCGTCCCCCTTGACAGGATTTTGCGGAAGACGCGAAAAGGAGACCGGACGCCATGGCGCGCATCCCCGAAGGCGAGATCGAGCGGTTGAAGCAGGAGGTCTCGCTCGAGCGGCTGGTGCGGGCGCGGGGCATCGAACTCAAGCGCCACGGCGCGGATCTGCTGGGCCTGTGCCCTTTCCACGAGGATCACGAGCCGTCGCTGGTGGTCAGTCCGAAGAAGAACCTGTGGCACTGCCTGGGGGCGTGCCAGGCCGGCGGCTCGGTGATCGACTGGGTGATGAAGGCCAACGGGGTGAGCTTCCGGCACGCGGTCGAGCTGCTGCGCGCCGATTATCCTTCTTTAGCCGCCCCAGTGCGGATCGTCTCGAAAGGGACCACGGCGGCAGTGAAGCTGGAAGCGCCCTTCGATGCCGGCGCCGATGACCGGGAGGTGCTGCGGCAGGTGGCCGGTTACTATCACGCCACGCTGAAGCAGAGTCCGGAGGCTTTGAAGTATCTGCAAGGGCGCGGTCTGGACCACCCGGAGATGATCGATCACTTCCGGCTGGGTTTTTCCAACCGCACGCTGGGCTACCGGCTGCCGGAGAGGAACCGCAAATCCGGCGCCGAAATCCGCGGCCGCTTGCAGCGCCTGGGCCTGCTGCGGGAATCCGGCCATGAGCACTTCAGCGGCTCGGTGGTGTTTCCGGTGTTCGACCTCGATGGCAACATCACGGAGATGTACGGCCGCAAGATCACGCCGAACCTGCGCGCCGGGACGCCGCTGCACACCTATCTGCCCGGGCCGCACCGGGGCGTGTGGAACGAAGAGGCGCTGGCGGTCTCGAAAGAGATCATCCTGTGCGAGTCGATCATCGACGCCCTCACGTTCTGGTGCGCCGACTATCGCCACGTCACCGCCAGCTACGGCATCAACGGCTTCACGCCGGATCACCGCGCGGCGCTGAACAAGCACGGCACGAAGAAGGTGCTCATCGCCTACGACCGCGACGAGGGCGGCGAGAAAGCGGCCGCCACGCTGGCCGGCGAGTTGATGGCCATGGGCATCGAGTGTTACCGCGTGCTGTTTCCGAAAGGCATGGACGCCAACGAATACGGATGCAAGGTGACGCCCGCCTTCCGGAGCCTCGGGCTGCTGCTGAACAAAGCGCAGTGGCTCGGCAAGGGCAAGCCACCGTCGATCACGGTGAGCGGGCCGCCGCCCCGGCAACCCACACAAGAAGAGCCGGCGGCTAAAGAAGAAACAGCATCCGACGAGCCACAACCTGTTTTTCCCTTAGCCGCCGAACCCGTTCCCGCCGAACCCGCGCCGCCGCCCGTCCTCATCCCCGATCCGCAACCCGCCGCCATCGCCGTTCCCGTCGAGATCCACGGCGACACGATCACCATCACGCAAGGCGACCGCGCCTACCGCGTCCGCGGCCTGGCCCGCAACACCAGCGCCGACGCCCTGAAGGTGAACCTCATGGCGATGCGCGGCGGCCGGCTGCATCTGGACACGCTGAACCTGTGCGCGGCGCAGCAGCGGGCAGCCTTCGTCCGGCAGGCCTCCGAGGAACTGAGGATCAAGGACGAAGTCATCCGGCGCGACCTGGGCCAGGTCACCCTCAAACTCGAAGAGCTGCGCGACGAGCAGATCCGCAAGGCGCTCGAGCCGAAGGACGCCACCGTGCCACTCAGTTCCGAGGATCGCGCCGCGGCGCTGGAGCTGCTCCGCGATCCGCGCCTGATGGAGCGCATCCTGGAAGACTTCGCGCGCTGCGGCATCGTGGGCGAGGAGACCAACAAGAAGGTGGCCTATCTGGCGGCGGTGTCGCGGCTGCTCGATACGCCGCTGGCGGTGCTGGTGCAATCGAGTTCGGCGGCCGGCAAGAGCTCGCTCATGGAAGCCGTGCTGGCGCTGATGCCCGAGGAGCAGCGCGTGCAGTACTCGGCGATGACCGGCCAGAGCCTGTTCTACATGGGCGAGACGGATCTCAAGAATAAGATCCTTGTGATCGTCGAAGAAGAAGGTGCGTTGCGCGCCGCCTACGCGCTCAAGCTGCTGCAATCGGAAGGCGTGCTGACCATCGCCTCCACCGGCAAGGATCCGGCCACCGGGCGGCTGGTCACGCACGAGTACCGCGTCGAAGGCCCGGTGATGATCTTTCTCACGACCACAGCCATCGAGATCGACGAGGAGCTGCTGAACCGTTGCCTGGTGCTGACGGTGGACGAGGACCGCGAGCAGACCCGCGCCATCCACCGCATCCAGCGCGAGGCGCAGACGCTCGCGGGGCTGCTCGCCAAACGCCGGCGCCAGGAGATCCTCGCCCTGCACCGCAACGCGCAGCGGCTGCTGAAGCCCATCGCCGTGGTGAATCCCCACGCGGACCGGCTGACCTTCCCCGACGGCCTGACGCGCACCCGCCGCGATCACATGAAGTTCCTCTCGCTGATCCGCGCCGTGACGCTGCTCCACCAGTATCAACGTCCGGTGAAGACGGCCGACTGCGGCGGCAAACTGCTGGAGTACATCGAATCGACTCCGGAGGACGTGGAGCTGGCCGAGAATCTGATCAAGCAGGTGCTCGGCCGCTCGCTCGACGAGCTGCCGCCGCAGACGCGCCGCATGCTCCTGCTGGTCGACGACATGGTGCGCGCCGGGTGTGAGCGGCTGAAGATGGAACGCGCCGACTACCGCTTCAGCCGCCGCGACGTGCGCCGGCACACCGGCTGGAGCGACGCCCAGGTCAAACGCCACCTGCAAAAGCTGGAGGATCTCGAATACCTGATCATCCATCACGGCGGCCGCGGCCAGACCCTCGTCTACGAGCTCTACTTCGAGCGCCCGGCCGATCCGCACCAGCCGGTCTTTCCCGGACTGATCGGCACGGGAAGGCTGTGCGCCCACGGCTACGACGGAAACAAGGATGGGGGAAACGAGCAAAAGGACGGGCCAGGGACGCCCCAGGAACGGCCCATGGACGAGGCTGGTACGGATGCGCCAAAGCCAATAGAAATGGCCTCTTCCGGCCACATTCGCGCGATTCCGCCGAAACGCACTGATACTGCGAGGGGGGACGAAGAGGACGGCGGCGCCGTAGTCGTACCCGCGGGAGGAGGGCGGTAACCGTGGCCCGCGTGGCGAAAAAGCGCAAGCCCGTTCCGCCGCCCGCTTCTCCTTTAGCCGCCCTGATGGAGAAGCACCTCGAAGCCCTGCGCGTGCAGAACTACTCCGAGTACACCGTGAAGAACCGCCGCGTGCATCTCGGTTTCTTCCTCGACTGGTGCGCTGCCCGCTCGCTCACCGAGCCCTCCGACATCACCCGCCCGGTGCTTGAACAGTATCAGCGGCACCTGTTTCATTACCGCCAGAAGAACGGCCAGCCGCTCAGTTTCCGCAGCCAGCACTCGCGCCTGGTTCCCCTCCGCGTGTGGTTCCGCTGGATGGCGCGCCAGCGGTACATCCTGCATAATCCGGCGAGCGAACTGGAGCTGCCGCGCCTGGGCCACCGCCTGCCCAAGCACGTGCTGACCGTCCACGAGGTGGAGCAGGTGCTCGCCCAGCCCGACATCCACAACCCGTTGGGCCTGCGCGACCGCGCTTTGATGGAAACGCTCTACTCGACCGGCATGCGCCGGCTCGAGCTCGCCAACCTCAAGCTCTACGATCTCGACACCGAACGCGGCACGGTGGCCATCCGCCAGGGCAAAGGCAACAAGGACCGCGTCATCCCCATCGGCGACCGCGCCGCGGCGTGGATCGAGAAGTACGTCCGCGAGGCGCGGCCGCATCTGGTGACCGAGCCGGATGGCGGCACCGTGTTCCTGTCCAATGCCGGCGAGCCGTTCTCGCTCGATCACCTGAGCGACCTGGTACGTGTGCACGTCGATGCCGCCAAGATCGGCAAGCGCGGCGCCTGCCACCTGTTTCGCCACACCATGGCGACGCTGATGCTCGAAGGCGGCGCCGACATCCGTTACATCCAGGCCATGCTGGGCCACGCCGATCTGAAGACCACGCAGATCTACACCCAGGTCTCCATCCGGCAACTGAAGCAGGTCCATGCCGCCACGCACCCGGCGCATCTGCCTAAGGACAAGCCCGCGCCCGCCGGCAACCCTACCGACGCCACGGAACTGCTGGCCGCGCTCGATGCCGAGGCCGAAGAGGAGGAATAGCCGCTATGATCATGGATATGGGTACGCTCCGCATTACGGAAGCCGAACTCGCCCGCGACGTCCACGCCGTGCTGGCTAAGGTCCAGCAAGGCGTCGAGGTGATCGTGGAACAGGACCACCGTCCCGTGGCGACGATCAAGCCGCCCAGGCGGTCGGGGCGGCCCATCTCCGAGTGCATCGCTTCGGCCAGGGCCAGCGGCTCGAAGGTGACGCTGGACGGCGGCTTCGGCAAGGATGTCGAGGAAGGGATTAAAGAGCGCAGCCAGCCATGGAATCCCCCCTCCTGGGATTAATCCTCGATTCCAGCGTCATCATCGCAGCCGAACGGAAGCGGCAGACGGTGGAAGAGCTGCTCACATCTGTGCGCGAGGCCTTCGGGGAGATCGAGATCGCCATCTCGGCGATCACCCTGGCGGAACTCGTGCATGGCGTGGTGCGCGCCCATACGCCCGAGATCCGCGACCGCCGCCGCGCCTTCATCGACGAACTGAAGAGGCATGTCCCGGTGCACCCGGTGACCGGCAGCACGGCCGAGATCGCCGGCCAACTCAGCGGCGAGCAGGCGGCCAAGGGCATCACCCTTCCCGCCGATGACCTGCTGATCGGCGCCTCCGCCATCGAACAAGGCTACGCCGTGGCCACCCTCAATGCGCGCCACTTCCAGAAGATCCCCGGTCTCGAAGTGCGCTCTTCCTTTTAGCCGCCTGTTCCCCGCATCGCTGACGCCCACCGCCTCCACGCCGACCGCCGCTATCCCATAGCCCGCGCCACGGCGTAAAATCAGAAGATCGTGACGGCGGCTAAAGCAGAAACAGGGCAATACGTCCCGGCCAACGGCCTGCTGGCCTGGATCGCGCACCGGGGCCCACACGCGCTCGCAGCCGAAAACTCGCGTCTGGGGGTCCTCCCCGCAAATACCAGCCCGCATCCGGGCCTCCCGCTCGCTAACTCCAACACCGCCGCTGCCTTCCCGGCAGCTTTACGACGATTCGGCACTGGGTCCCGTTGTACCGGCAAAGAACGGGATTCGGAGACTGGCCTCGATTACTTTGGAGCGAGGTATTTCTCGGGAGCGCAGGGCAGGTTTACCAGCCCAGACCCGTTCCTGCCAATGGTTGAGTTCCAGCCGGAGAGCGATGACGAAGAAGACGTCGAAGAAGCACGGCAGAACTTCAATCAGTACATCGGCCAACCACAGAATTGGAACCGTTACAGCTACGCTTTCAACAATCCACAGAGATTTATCGACCCAGATGGCAGAGTTGTGCCGCTGGTGCTCTACGGTGCAGCGGCAGCAGGTGGAGCGTTTCTGGCTTCGCCCGCCGGTCAACGCGCAGTTATAGCGGGTTCGCAGTTTCTCTCGCGATACGGCCCTCGCGTCGGGCTAGTCCTGGCGCAGAGTAGCCAATACATCTCCAACGCCGCCTTTCAGCTCGGCCCGGTTCTCCGAGGCAGAGTCATCGAAACCCTGCGAGGGGCACCCGAGGCTTTTCGGAGTGTACGAGGAATTGACAACTTCGATTTTGTCACTCGCACGGCGACAAGCATTAAGAGCCTCGACATCTTTGCCAAGAGCTATCAGAATTTGAACACTCTGTCTTCGACGCTCAGTGGATACGTACAGTCGCTGGCGAGGTACAGCGGTGGAAATACGCCTCTTGGCCCTGTTATGAACGTTGGCCGGCGGATTCTCGAAGTCGTGCTGCCAAAAGGCAATCTAACAACTGCACAGCAGCAAGTCCTTCGCAGGGTTCAGGACGAGGCTGCCCGCCAGGGCGTTGACGTCATCTACTATCAGGCGCGGTGAATAACATGGGTTGGACAGCGTTCAATCGCTACAAGGACAAATGGGTGTTGTGCTCCAAAGCAAAGGTGCTAGGGGGTGCTGAAATTGACGTTGCGCCTGTTCGACTCGTTGATGCAGCACAGAAGGATGAATTGATAAGAAACCTTCGGCACTTGTTGGCCGAGGAGCTGCCAGATGTGCCGCCGCCCGACCTCAATGACCAGCGGAACGTTATTGGAATTCGTGCGAGGGCGGTAGGGGCCAAGACCTGGCGGGCGTTTCAAAAGGACGCCAGGACATTCATACTGCACGAGCAAGGTGGTGGCCTCGTCCTTGAAGAATGGCCTAAGGAGGGTGGCTCTCCCGAGTGGAGGAAGGATTTCCCGGCGAACGCTGTCGAGGATGTAGTGGAATACGTGGCTCGCCTGACAACTCCGAGCGCTCCCAAACGGGGGCGAAGCGGGTCGGCCTGAACGCCGCGACGCCCTTTCTTTCCAACCCGCCCGTGCCGGGCTATTGCCCGGAATGAACCTCGTTCAGCAGGTTTGGGTGACGGTCGAGCAGGATGAGGAGTTTCACCAGCGCAAGTGGCGGCTTGGTCTTGCCGTTCTCGTAGCGCGAAAAGGCATTGGCGCCGCCACCGAAGATCGCGGCCGCCTGCCGCTGGTCGAGCGCGAGTTTCTTGCGGACACGCGCGATGAAGCCGGGATCGACGATGGAGGCGTTCACCTGCTTGTTGAACTCCAGCATCGCCGCGCTGACCCGTTTCGATTCCGCCGCGGCCAGGACGCTCTCCCCGCAGGCCGGGCAGAATTCGCCGCGGACGGCCGGAATCGTGGTTGTTTCGCCTTTGTAGGTGTAGGAAATATCGCGCGTGTCGCGCACCAACTTTCCCGCGCCGCAGGATGGGCACTTCATGGTTGTCGCTCCTCCCCTCATAGTTCCTTGAACGACACGATCAGCACATCTTCAATGACCGTGAGTTTCAGGTAGACGTCGCCGGCCGGCGTCTTCGGGCGGTAGACGTCCTGCCAGATGCGGTGATCGGCGTGCGTGGTCATGCTCTTGTAGAAGTCGCGCGGCGTAAGAGCCGCGACGACGCCGACGATCTCCTCGAAGCCAAAGCCCAGCGCCGCGCCGCCAGCGAGCGCCGAAACCGTGGCGCGGACCTTGCCGGCCGCAAGCAGGTTTTTGACAACCACCAGCTTGCAGTGCGGCGTCCGCTTCTCCATGGCATCAGATTAACCTACTTGGTTATACTTGGCAAGTAGGTTAATCTGGGGCCGCGTCGCGGTGACCACCGGCATGGGACCTTCCGGCGCTCCGGGCGGCGGGCGAACGGATGGCACGCTGGGCGCAGCGGGAGCCTCCAAAAACAGGTTGATAGGTTGATACGGGCTGCCGGATGGCGGTGCGGCGGAATCCGGAGTGCCTTACGCGGCGTCGCGGACTTCGACGGTCATCTGCTTGCCGAGGACTGCGAGGGCGGCTTGGATCTTCTCGGCCTTCGTGGCGTGTTCGGGATCGAGCATGCGGCGGACCACCCGCTCGTGAACGCCCAGGCGGCGGGCCAACTCGGAGTTGCTGACGCGCTGGTCGCGCATGGCCAGATAGAGCGCGAGCTTCGGCGCCAGCCAGAGCGGCACCGGCACCAGGCGCTGTCCACGCTTGGGTGCTGATGGCGTTGGAATCTCCTCCGGGCGGGACAGGCGGATGGAGAGATCGGAGCCGAGAGCATCCATGGCTTCTTCCATGGCCTCGCGTTCGTCTTTGCCGTCTGTGGCCACACGGGGCAGATCGATAAACTCGACCAGCACGCGGCTGTCGCTGCCGGCCTTGAACTTCGCGGGGTAGCTGAACGAGAACATGCGTTTGCCTCCTACAGGTCATGCGGATCGATCTTCAGATCCGCGCACATCTTGGCCAGCAGGTCGCGGCCAATCTCCTTCTTGCGATCCTTGAGGGTGGTGAATTCGTCGCCGAAGTAGAGGCGGCCGTGGCTGCCCTTTCCTTTGTCGGCCACGAACTCCCTCCGTGCCAACATTGATGAGACAGCTCCCCCGGTCGTAATTACTGAGCAGG
>CAYOTD010000109.1:0-4200 GCA_964406685.1 uncultured Solibacteraceae bacterium
CGTCCGGCGCGGCCCAGGCCGGCAGCGCAGCGCCCGCCGCAAGCCGCTTCAGCAAGCTGCGCCGGTTCAATCTCTTCATAGGTTGTATTACAGCAGCCGCGGTCTAGAAAATGTACTTCAACCCGAGCTGGATGATGCGGCCATCGCCGGCCGAAGTGATCCGCCCAAACGAGGACGGCGAGTCGATGCCGGTCCCCGGTCCGCCGAAGTTCGGCCGGTTGATGGCGTTCGAGATCTCCGAGCGGAACTGCAAGCGGTGCGACTCGGCCGGCATCCGAAAGCTCTTCATGATGCCGAGTGTGACGCCGATGCTCCCGGGCGCCCGGAGCTGGCTTTCGGCCCGGGGTGCGTTGCCGAACGTGCCGGTGGCCTGGGCGGCGTACGCCGTCGTGTCGAAGTACCGGGTGATCTTCTCGGCCCGCGTACGGTCCGTCGACAGGCGTGCGTCGCGCAGCCGGTCCGGGCGGTTCGGTTGCCCGCGCAGGGCCCGGTCCTGGGACGCGGTGATGCCCAGCGGAGTGCCGGAGTAGATGGCCGTGATCCCGTTGACCTGCCAGCCGCCGAAGAGCACTCCCGGAGCGCCCCGTCCCAGGCTGCCGGCGGGAACGTCCCAAACCCAGGAGGCGGTGAAGGCGTGGGTGCGGTCAAAGCTGGCCGGTCCCCACTCGGCGCGTAGGTTGTCCGGGTCCGGCGACCCGCCGCTGTTCGTCAGGACTGTGTTGAGGTCGGTGAGGGTCTTCGAAAAGGTGTAGGACACCAGCACGCTGAAACTCCGGCTGAAGCGCTTGTCGAGGGAGGCTTGCAGCGAGTTGTAACTCGAGTTGACCACCGACTCGATGCGGCTGAAGCGCCCAAAGTAGGGATACAGCGGCCGGCGCTGATTCACATTGGAGACCGTCGACTGGCCGGGGATGTAGACCGCCGCATTGATATCGCGCAGGAAGGGGATGTGGGTGCCGTGCGTGCCCACGTAGCCAACCGTCACCAGCCAGTCGCGCGCCACCTCGCGCTGGAGATTGAAGTTCCACTGCTGCATCATCGTCTCTTTGTGATCCGAAGCGTAGGTGAGACTGACGATCTGCTGGTCCATGACGGCGTCGCGCCCGGCCGTGTAAGGATGCGGATTGCCGCCCGGCCAGTTGGCCCAGGGATTGGCCGTGCTCGGCGGCGAGGCGATGTCCACGATGCGCGTGAAGGGTTGGTAGATGAAGAACTGGCCGTCGATGTTGGTCCAGGGCGGGTTGATGTAAACACCGTAACCCGCGCGCAGCATGGTCTTCTGATCCCCGGTCAAGGCGTAGGCCAGGCCGAGCCGCGGGTTGAAGAGCTTTTTCTGCATGTGGTATCCGCCCCGTGGCACTCCCGGGTCGCCGTAAAACAGCAGCCCCGGGTGCGCGTTCACGAACACCTGCGACTTGGCGCCGGGCTGGTAGTAGATCAGCGCGTTTCTCGCGGACACCGTCGGGAACGGCAGTTCGTGGCGGATCCCCAGGTTGACCGTCAGGCGCTTGTGCACTTTGATGTCGTCCTGCACGTACCAGGCGATCTGGAAGCCGCGCGGGTCGTCGGGAGCCGGGTTGCCTTGGCGGAACGTGGCGGGCCGCCCCAGCAGGAAGTCCGTCAGGCCCAGCCCGGAATAGGAGCCGGTGAAGGTGTACGATCCGTTGGTGCGGGAGACGTTTCCTGTGTTCTGGACGGTGCGGATGGCGTCGGTCCCGATCTGGATGTTGTGCCGCCCCCGGATCCAGGAGAAATCGTCGCTCCAGCTATAAGTGTTGTAGTCCCGCGTCAGCCGCACCTGTTCGATACCCAGGGTAAAGCCGCCCGAGACCGACAGCACGGGGAAGTCCGGCCCGTAGGTGTAGTAATTGTCCGCGAAGCCGAGCTTCTTCAGGTTCTCCAGCGAGATAGTCGGCGTGTCGTATTTCAGGTAGTATCCGTTGCCGCTAAAACGAGCGACGTTGATCTTGTTGGACGAGATGTTCGCGGTGTAAGTTACGCCGGCCAGGTCGGTGTCTTCGTACTGTGTGCCGGTCTGAAAGAGCGGCAGGTTGCCCGAGCCGTGCGGTCCCTTGGTGCGCGTGATGAACACCCGGCCGCTCAACTGGTGCCGGCCCCCGCCGAAGGTCTGGTCCCCCCGCCCCAGAAGCTTGGTGGGGTTGTTGTCGCTCGGCTTCTGGTAGCGGTAGGTGCCGAGGGAATCCTGTGCCAGCGGCACATAGGCCTTGATGACGTTCAGGGCCAGCGGGTCGAGCCGGCTCTTGGGGATCTGGTTGCCCGGGAAGTTCTGGTTGGTGAGCGGATCCTTGATGGCTCGCGAACCGGAGAAGTCTCCCTCCAACTGGGCCGCTGTGGGCGTGTAGATGACCGTGTCGGCGCCCAAAGGCTCCTTCTGCTGTTCGAGGTTCACAAACCAGAAGGTGCGGTTCCGGCCATCGTAGAGCTTCGGGATGTACACCGGCCCGCCGCCCGCAAAGCCGTACTGGTTGCGTTTCCGCTTGGTCTTCACCGGCTGGAAGAACGTCCGGGCGTCCAGCTTGTCGTTGCGAAGGAACTCATAGACCGAGCCGTGGACACTGTTGGTGCCGCTCTTGGTGGACACCTCGATGACACCCGAGGCGTAGCCATAGCGCGCCGGTGCGACGCTGGTCTGGATGGTGAACTCCTGCACCGCGTCCGGGCTGGGGCTGGGCAGGATGTTGGCGAACGCGTTGTCCACGTTGAGCGCGCCGTCCACCCGCACGTTCACCATGGTGCTGTTCTGGCTGCCCGACCTCCCGCCGCCGATGTTGGTGCCGCTCGAGCCGGTCCCCGGCACCAGCGCCGCCAGCGTGTACACGTTTCTCCCCACCAGCGGGAGATCGGTGATGCGGCGCGTGTCCACGAGCTGTTGCAGCGTGGCGGTCTCGGTGCTGACGCGGCTGGCTTCCGCCGACACCGTCACCTGCTCGACCATGGCGCCGATCTGCATGGTGATGTTGAGCAGCGAGTCGCTGTTGGTCGTCAACAGCAGGTCCGACTGGACGAAAGTCTTGAAACCGGCGGCCTCGGCCCGCACCTGGTAGGGGCCGATCGGAAGCCGGGGGAACAAATAGCGGCCGTCCGCGCCGGACTTGGCTTTGAAGGGAACATTGCGCTCCATCTGCGTGGCGGTAACATCGGCGCCCACCACGGCCGCGCCGGAAGGATCGGTTACGGCGCCCGTCAGGGCCGCTTCCTGCGCCTGCGCCGACGCCGTCAACAGAAGGAGACCTACACAAAGTAAAAGGACACGGCTATGCATGACCTGACTCCTTTCCCGAGACAAGTGGAACCTCGCATGAAGTATATCCGCGCCCGGCGGGGACGTCTTTGACCGGGATCGCTTTAGTTTTGACTGGAGTTGTTCGGCTCCCGGCCCGGCTGCCGGCCCAGGTTCACCGCGGCGCCGCTCGCCGCCGAGTCGTACGCCGCCAGGGTCAGGGCCAGGCTTCGCAGGTTGTCCCGCGCTTGCGCGGTGCGATCCCCCCGCCCCTTCGCCACGGCCAGGAAATCCCGGAACAGCTCCGCGAACACCTCGGGACGGCGCTCGGGCCAGCTCTTGCCGGAGAAATCCCAGGTCTGCTCCGCTGTCCCGCTCCGCCCCGAGTAGAACTCCAGCACTCGGGAGTGAGAAAGGAACAGGCTGCCGTCGGCCCCCTCGATCTCCATCCCGTTCCGCTCCGGCCCGTGCGCGCTCCAACTGTCCTCGATGACCACGGTCAGACCTTCGAAGCGAAGCACCACGGTGGCAACGTCCTCGCCGCGCAGCAGAGGGCTAAGCCGGTCGGCGGCGGCGTAAAGCGACCGCGGCTCGCCGAACAGGTAGCGCGCCACGTCCAGGTAATGGATCGTCTCCTCCAGCATGAGGACGCGATCCTGCGACTTCAGGAAGTCGCGGAACCCGTAGCTCACCTTTCGTTCCGGCCCGACCTCGAGGAAACCGGCGGAGCGGCTGAACAGGCGCGCGAAAACGGGCCGGCCCACCCTGCCGCCGGCCAGCGCCTCCCGGCTCTGGCGGTACCAGGGGCAGAATCGAAGCATTTCGTTGATGTACAGCGCCAGATCCCGCCGGGCGGCGGCTTCGATCATCTCCCGCGCTTCGGCCAGGGTTGGCGCCGCGGGCTTCTGGCACAGGACGTGACAGCCGCGCTCGAACGCCGCCAGCGCGAGGACTCTGTG
>CAYOTD010000109.1:4210-10775 GCA_964406685.1 uncultured Solibacteraceae bacterium
GATATCGACCGCGTCCAGCCGGCACTCCTCGATCATCCGCAAAGGATCGTCGCCCGCCCACCCGACGCCGAATCGCACGGCGAGATCTCGCGCCCGCGCCGCGTCGCGGTCGCACACGGCGGCCACTTCCGCCTCGGGAACCAGCCGCCATCCCTCCACCTGGTAGGGAGAGATCCAGCCGCAGCCGATCAAGCCGACCCGGAAGCTCATTTCTCGTTCTCGATCTCCATCAGGCGGATCAGCCCGTACTGAAGCGACGGAGCGCCCGTGATGTGCATGGACATCTCCAGCGCCTCCACCACCTCGCGCCGCGTGGCGCCGTGCTCCAGCGCTTTCCGGATGTGCTGCTTGGTGGTCTCGCCCCGCACCGCGGCCAGCAGCGCCACCGCGATCAGTTCCTTGACCTTCGCGCTCAGCACCCGTCCCTGGGCCTCGCCGTAGCGGAAGTTCAGCACCGCCAGATCGTTGTAGGCCGACAGGAACTCCGGGTCGATCTGTCCCAGGTATTCCAATACGGGCTCGAGATGCCCGCTCCGCTGCTGCCGCATCTTCGCAACCAGGTCGCTGCCGTCTTCCATAGAGTCCTCTCTTCCCTCCCCTGTATCACCGCGGTTCCAGGCCGATGCGGATGTAGTCGCGCGGGCTCTCGATGAATCGCCGCAACGCCTGTTCGGCCTGCGCGAGCGGGAACGTGCAGGTGACCATCTCGGCCACGGGATAACGGCCGCTTTCAATGATCTTCACCGCCGCCTCGACGTCCCAGGATTGCCCCAGGCCGCCCAGAATCTCGATCTCGTTGCGCACCACCGCGTCGAAGTTCACCGCCGTCGTCCCGCCCGTGGTGCCCGCGATCACGCACCGGCCGGCGGGCCGCACGAGAGAAAGCGCGGTGAGAATTCCCGCCGGCGTTCCGCTGGCCTCCACCACCAGCGGCGGCAACTCGCCGCCGCACAGCGCCCGCACGCGCCCCGCCAGGTCGGCTTCCCGGTCGGCCAGCACCGTCGCGGAGGCGCCGCACCGGCGCGCGAAGTCGAGCCGCGCCTCGTCGTCGCCCACGCCGATGACGATAACGGCCCCGGCCCCGCAGTAGTGCGCCACCATCGCGCTGGCAATCCCCAGCGCGCCTGGGCCCACGATGGCCACCGCCTCTCCCACCCGCACTCCGCCTTTGGTTGCCACCCACCGCACCCCGTTGCCGATTACCGAGGAGAGAGTCGCCGCCTGGGCCGGGACATGGCCCCCGATCCTGTGCACTCGCGAGCCGGGCGCCACGTACAGGTACTCTCCATAGCCACCCCACAGGTGCGGAGGCGTGGCGCAGCTTATGTTCACGCCGTAAATGCGGCGCTCCGGGCAGAGTTGGTAGTAACCCCGCGTGCAGTAAGCGCACCGCCAGCAGGGAATGTATGGCTCGATCACCACCCGGTCGCCCTCTTTGACCCGGTAGGAGCGCGCCGCCTTCTCTCCGATCTCCGCCACGTGCCCGACCAGCTCATGGCCGAGGATCTTGGGGAACACGCCGTAGGCGCCGCCCGCAAAGTGGTGGCGGTCGCTTCCGCAGATCCCCACCATCTCGACCCGAAGCAGCATCTCCTCTGGCCCGATGGAGGGCAGGGGAAACTCCCGCAGCTCCATCCGCGAGGGTTCGACGACGACGGCTGAGGTTTGAAGTCGCATGGCGATCCGTACCGGCGACTTCCCTTATACCGCGAAGACCCGCGCCTAGGTTTGGCTGTCGCTGCTTTGTTTTTGACCGTTGCTGCCGTCGCGCCGCAGGGCGAGGCGGACCATCTTGGCGTACTGGGAAGGAGCCACGGAGACCGACTTCTTGAACCGGCGCGAGAACAAGTGGATCGAGGAGTACCCGCTCTGTTCCGCGATCTGGGAGATGTTGAGGCCCGATTCCAGCAGCAGCGTCTTGGCGTGCTGGATCCGGGCCTCCTGAAGGTGGCTCATCACCGACGAACCCGTCTGGCTCTTGAACAAGTGCTCGAGGTGAGAGTTACTGACCCCGGCCGCCTTGGCGATGTCATCGAGAGTAAGAGGACGGTGAAGATTCCGTCTTAGAAACTCCATGGCTATCGCCACCGGCTTCTTGGCGGCGTTCGCCTGGAAGTAAGTCGTGCGCTCGGGCACCCGCCGGCCCGATTCCCGGTCTCGCACGGCCTTGATCAGAAACTCGGTCAGGTAGCAGCGCGTCAGCGTCTCCGCACCGTAGGCTCCCGACGCCCTCTCCTGCAACAGGTCGACGAGCAGCCTTCGCCCCTCTTCGCCGCCCTGAACGACGGCGTCGGTGAGTTCGCGCAGGCGTTTCAGATTCGTCTGGAAATGGGCCGTGATGTAGAAGGGCGCCACCGAGGTGGAGGGAAGCACGCCGTGCAACTGGTTCGGCGCGATCAGAATGAACTCTCCCTGGGAAACGACGTGCGGCCGGTCCTCCAGCCGGATGTTCACGAAGCCCTTGTCCACGTACAGCAGTTCCCAAAAATCGTGCTGGTCCTGAGGCAGCGTGTAGTCCGGCGATCGCTCCTTATAGCAGACCTCGACGCCGGTCTTGGGGTTGGCGCGGAACTTCACCCGGATCTCGTCCCGCCGCGCCGTCTTCGAAGCCTCCGGCTTCCCGCCAGGCCGCATCGCGCCTTCTCGCTCCCTGAGCAGCTATTGTAGTGGAATCCCGCGCGGCGCAAGAACGACCAAAAGCTCCGCAAGATTGGCTAAAGACCCTCGCCGTCCTCCGGATGTAGCCTGTCTCCCATGAGAACCCGTGCGATCTTCCTCCTGGCGGCCGCCTCCTGCCTGGCATTTCCGGCGTGCGCCCAGAAGAGCGACCCGTTCATCCGCCTGGTCGAGTTCCAGATCTGGTCGGATTGGCGAGGCCCCGAGGCACCCCGCCTGCTGAGCAACCTGTACAACCAGAAGGGGCGCAGCCATAATTTCCAGCTCCAGCCCCGCTACGACCTGTTTGTCTGGGACGAGAGTCGCGTGCGCGGTTGGGTTGACGAGGCGATCAAGTTGGGGTGCTTCAACCTGTTCAACATCGGCGATGACACCCGCGTCAGCGAAGGCTACCTGTTCACCACCGAAGGATTGAACCCCCCGTTCCGGGATTTCTACCTCAACAGCGTGACCTACGCCCACAAACGCGGGATGATCGTGGCGGTCGAGCCCCGAGCGCTACCGAAGCCGGTGACGCGCGAAAACGCGAAGAAGTGGGCCTCCAGTTTCCTGGATCCCTCGCTCGGCCGGGAGAAAACGACCGACGTGGTCAAGATGAGTATCGAATGGTTCGACGCCTACCGGCACAATCCCAACATCGCCGAGGAAACCGAAGCCTTCATCGAGGGGGTCCGCGAGGTCAATCCCGACGTGCTGGTCTATCTCGACTCGATCGGTGGGCCCTGGAGGCAGTTACGTCAATTCCATAACTGGATCATGGGCCGCTACCCGGAGATGATCATCAGCCACTATCTGAACGCCGACCAGGTGGAAGCCTTCCGGGCCGCCGGCGCCGCCAACATGATGGTGCAGATCAATCCCCAGGAGTTCCAGCCCGAGGACGGCCAGTTCTTCGTCTTCCACGACCGCACCGTCAAGATCCTGAAGGAGGTCGTGGCGAAGAAGGTCCCCCTGCTCTCCATCGCCGGGGTGAACTACGGCTACAGCCACTACAACTACGACCTGTTCCTGGACATTCTCCGCCCTCACCTCAACCTCGTGCGCACCGTTCCCGAGCTGCGCGCCGTGCTCGGCAAGAACCGCCCCGGCAGGAAGGCGACTCCCGCCGAAGTCCGCGCCGAAGAACTGGAAACCCGGCGCAAGCGGGCCAAATAGCACTCCCACGGATCGCGCCGGCATCTTCGCCCGCGGCGGCCTCGCGGACTCCCTCCGATCCGCCGGTGCTAGAATTAGGGCAATGAGTTTGCTGTCGCCACGACTCCAACTGAAAGTCGCGCAGAAGCAGATCCTCACGCCGGGGCTGGTCCAGATGGTGACCGTCCTTCAGCTCAATCGTCTCGAGCTGAAAGAGATGATCGCCCAGGAGATCGCGCAGAACCCGGTGCTGGAGGAATCCGCCGAAGCGGGCGAGGAACTCACTCCGGAAGAAGTGCAGGCGCTGCTGGAAGCCGAGCGCAACCCGGAGCCGGCCGACCAGATCCTGTTGGAAGGGCTGGGAACGGGCGCCGAAACCGACTCGGTGGCGGTGACGGCGGACTACTCCTACGAGGCCGCCGAAGCGGATGGCGCGGGTGCCGGCGCGCCAGTGGCAGCCACTCCGGAAGCCGAAACCACGGAGGCCGTGGAGCCGAAGGCGGCCGCGGATCCTTTCGACGAGATCGATTTCGGTTCCTTCTTCGACGACTATCTCGATCCCGGTTACAAGAGCCCGGCGTCGGAAGCCATCGAGAAACCTTCCTTCGAGACCTTTCTCTCCGCCCCGGTAACCCTTCCCGACCACCTGCACTCGCAACTGAGCATTTCGCTGTGGCCGGCCGCGGTGCGCGAGGCCGCCGATTCCATCATCGGCAACCTGGATGAGAACGGCTATCTGACGGCGTCGCTCGAAGAGATCGCCACCACCGGCCAGCATAAGCTCGAGGATGTGGAAGCGGCGCTCAGAGCGGTGCAGTCGCTGGAGCCGGCCGGCGTCGGCGCCCGCGACGTGCGCGAATGCCTGCTGCTGCAACTGGAAAGCCGTAACGGCCGCGGCGGAGTAGCATGGCAGATCGTCTCCGGCCACTTGAAGCTATTGGAGACCCGCCAGTTCAAGGAGCTGGCCCGCCTGCTCGGCCGCCCGCCGGAGCACATACAGATCGCGGTGGAAGCGATCCGCCATCTCGACCCCCGCCCGGGCCTTCGCTACTCCGGCCCCGGCGCCCGGCAGGTCGAGCCCGACGTCTACATCTCGAAAGAGGGCGACGAGTTCATCATCCTGCTCAACGACGAGGATCTGCCGCAGTTGCGGCTGAACCCGCAGTATCGCCGGATGCTGGACCGCGATCAGGAACCGAGCAAGGATGTCCGCAACTACGTCAAGGAGCGCTACGCCTCCGCGCTCCAGTTGATGAAGAACATCGAGCAGCGCAAGCAGACCATTCTGCGGGTCTGCCAGTCGATCGTGCGGCGGCAGGCGCAGTTCCTCGACCAGGGAATCGACTTCCTGCGGCCGATGATGATTAAGGAGGTGGCCGAGGAGATCGGCGTGCACCCCTCGACGGTGAGCCGGGCCGTGGCCAACAAGTACGCCCACACGCCGCAGGGCGTCTTCGAGTTGCGCTACTTCTTCTCCGAGGCTGTGCAGGGGCCCTCGGGCGGCGCCACGCCCCTGCTGCTGCTCAAGCGGATGGTCAAGAAAATGATCGAGGAGGAGGACGCCGCCCACCCGCTCACCGACGAGCAGATCACCGAGCGGCTTCAGAGCCAGGGCATCCAGGTGACTCGCCGCACTGTGGCAAAATACCGGGAAGACATGAAGATTCCGTCCACGCACCAGCGCCGCGTGCGCGAATAGCAGCGGGGACGGGCCGACACCATCCGGCGGCGGGCCACGGAGGGACGCATGAAGATCACATTCACGGGGAAGCAGGAGCAATTGACGCCCGTCCAGCAGAAGAAACTGGACGCCAAGTTCGCCAAGCTGTCCAAGCTGATCGACAGCCGGAAAGGAGAGAAAGAGGCCCACGTCTTCGTGACCTCCGAGCGGCACCTGAACCGTGCCGAGCTCACTGTACAGTGCTTCGACCGCGCCATGATCGGCGTCGGCTTGGACCCCGATTTGACCACCGCCGTCTGCGACGCCGTTGACAAGCTGGAAAAGCAGCTTCTCAAGCTGCGCACCAAGCGCCGCGACACCTATCGCGGACCCAAGGAAGACCGTGAAGAGGCCGCCGCCGGAGCGGGCGCTCCCGCCGAACCGGAGGAGACTCCCGCCGGCCGCGTCTTCCGGGTGAACACGAAACAGGCCAAGAAGCCCATGACCCTGGACGAAGCGGTGCTCGAGATGGAAGGGGACCGCGACTATCTGGTCTACACCGACGCGGAAACCGATCGCCTCTCGGTCCTGGTGCGCCGCCGCGATGGCAATTTCGACCTGGTGGAGGCGTAGCGGGCTGGACGGTGGCGATGGGAAACCGGACTGCGGCGAAGCCCGCAACGCCGACCAGCGACCTGGTGGTCATCACCGGCCTGAGCGGCTCGGGCAAAGGGACCGTGCTCAAGTGCCTGGAAGACTTGGGCTACTACTCGGTCGATAACCTTCCCATCGACCTGTTCGAGAAATTCGTCGAACTGGCCGAAGCCTCGCCCGATGTGCGCCGAGCCGCGCTGGTGGTGGATGTCCGCGAGGGCGAGGCGTTGCGGCGCTTCCCCGGCGTCTTCCGCCGCACGAAGCGGCGGGTGCCGGCGCGCTTGGTGTTCCTCGAGGCCGAGGACGACGCTCTGCTGCGGCGCTTCAGCGAAACGCGCCGTCCCCATCCCCTGGGAGGCGGCCGGTCGGTGGCGCGCAGCATCCGCTCGGAGCGGCAGATGCTGGCCCCGATCCGCGCCCTGGCAGACCTGACCATCAATA
>CAYOTD010000110.1:0-10748 GCA_964406685.1 uncultured Solibacteraceae bacterium
TTCCCGGATTCTGTACGGCACCTTTCTTGGCGGCTGGGCGCACGACTACCCGCAAGCAGTGGCGGTGAACGCGGCCGGACACGCGGTTGTCGCGGGGTACACATGGAGTACGGATTTCCCGAGAGCCCCGGTGGTGTCCTCGTCCGCTTCGGCGGCGCCCAATGCCTTCGCCTTCCGCGTCGACACGACCACCGGACGGCTGATCTACTCGTCTGTGTTCGGAGGCTCGGGCTACGACCAAGCCTACAGTGTGGCGCTCGACGCCGCCGGCAACGCGTACGTTGCCGGCTCAACAGGCTCCAAGGATTTCCCGGCGACTCCGAACGCTTTTCAGGGGGTTCTGAAAGGAAACCAAAGCGCGTTTGCCGTCAAGCTGAACCCGGCCGGAGATACTTTCCTCTACGCGACAATGCTTGGTGGCGATTCCTGGGCCAACGCGATCGCGACCGATGCGGCGGGGAGCGCCTACGTTGCCGGGGGCACACGTTCAACGGGCTTTCCGGCTACCACCCTGCTGGCCAAGAAGGAGGACGCCAGCGGGCCCTTCATCGCGAAACTGGTTCCGGATGGCTCCGCGCTGGCATATTCCAGTCCACTGGGAGCCGGGTACTCGGGAGAGGCCTATGGCGTTGCCCTGACGCCTGCCGGTGAGGCGTGGGCCACGGGAACCGTGCAGACATTTTTCGACCCGACGGCCTTTCCTACGGTCAACCCGACGCAACGGGCCTGGGGAGGCGGGGGATCCGACTGGTTTCTCTTCCGCGTCAATGCAGCCGGGACCGCGCTCGCATTCTCCACATTCATCGGTGGGTTGGGAGACGAGAGCAGGGTGTCCACGCGTCTTGGCGGCCTGGCCATCGATCAGGCAGGCAACGTCTATGTCGCAGGCTACACAGCCTCGGCGGACTTCCCAACAACCTCCGGCGCCCTCCAGACACGCTACAGCGGGTACGCCAGCGCGGAGGAGAACGCGGGAGAAGGATTCCTCGTCAAGATCGATCCCACCCGCGAGCCCGCCCCGGTGGTTGTGACGTCGCAAGACCGCGTGATCACGACGATTGCGGGCGGGGGCACTGTTGGCGGCGCGATATCGGGGCCGGCAACCAACGCGGCCATCGGCCAGATCGACGCGATGACGCTGCATCCTTCCGGGGCCGTGATCTTCGCATCTCACGGCTGCGGCGGGGCAACCGTCCTCGGAACCCAGATCATCCCGGGGGAGTGTTCAGCCGGGCCGGTCCGC
The DNA here is from genome assembly GCA_964406685.1 of uncultured Solibacteraceae bacterium. Classification (GTDB taxonomy): domain Bacteria; phylum Acidobacteriota; class Terriglobia; order Bryobacterales; family Bryobacteraceae; genus JACQZT01. Next base: position 1,244 of record CAYOTD010000110.1, read on the forward strand.
TCGGTATCGCCGGACGGGTCTATCCGGATTGTCGCCGCCGCGGCCACCGGCTCGTTCGGTTCGGGCGACGGCGGTCCGGCGGAGAAGGCGGTTCTCGACATCTCCTCCGGCCTGGCGGCGGACGCTGCCGGCAACATCTACATCTCCGAGGGCTCTTTCAACCGGGTCTGGAAAGTGGACACGAACGGCATCATCCACCGGATTGCAGGCACGGGGAAATATGAGCTTTGCCCCAACTGCGGCGACGGAGGGCCGGCTCGCGATGCCAGGCTCGCCAATCCGCACGGTCTGGCGGCCGACAAGCTGGGAAACCTCTACATTGCGGATACCTTCAACCATCGCGTCCGCAAAGTCGCGCCGGATGGCACGATCACGACAATCGCCGGCGGCGGCAGCGTGGACTTTCCGAAGGCCGAGGGCGGATCGGCGACGGAGGCGCGGATGCAACGTCCAACGGCGGTCGCCGTGGACGACGCGGGCAATCTGTTTGTTCTGCACGGTCCGAACGACGGCGTGGGCCAGGTGATCCGGAAGGTTACGCCCGCTGGCATGATCACGACGGTAGGCGGAGCGGGTGTCACGGGCTACAACGGCGATGCCCGGCCGGCGGTTGGCGCCCGTCTGGGCGCCAACTCGAACATCGCTCTCGCGCCCAACGGCGAAATCTACATCGCCGATCGAGGCAACAATCGCATCCGCCGCATCGACCGCAACGGGATGATCTGGAACGTGGCAGGAACGCTCGGCGCGGGCTCGAGCGGCGACAACGGCCCCGGCGAGTTGGCGCAACTGGATGGCCCCATGGCCATAGTGTTCGACGCCGAAGGCAATCTCTACATCGCGGAGAATCGCCGCATCCGGAAGCTCGGAGTGCCAAGACCGCTTCCGCAGTTCGATGCCGCGGGTGTTGTTGCCACCGCCGGGTATCGGCCCGGAGCGGTCATCGCCCGGGGATCCATATTCACGATCTTCGGCGCGAACATGGGACCGGCGCAGGGCATTGCCACTCCCGGTTATCCGCTTGGAGCGTGGCTCTCCGATGTCGTCGTCCGAGTGACACAGGGCGACCGGACCGTTAGCGCCATTCTCCTCTACGTCTCCGCCGGGCAGAGCAACGCCATCATGCCGTCGGACGCGCCGCTTGGAGACGTTCAACTCCAGGTGCTATACGCGGGCTACCCAAGCGCTTCGGCCACAGTCAAGGTTGTGCCCACGAGTTTCCAGTTCTTCGTGGCGGACGATCCCGGCGCGGGCATCTTTCAGGCCGTGGCCTCTCCGACCGATTACCGCCTCTGCACGCGGGCGGCACCGGCGCGCCCCGGGCAGACCGTGATCGGGTGGGGTAGCGGCCTGGGCGCCGGAACCGTCGCGGACACGGCGTCGCCGCCAGCCGCCGGCCTGCCGGTGGACGTGGAGGTGTCTGTCGGCGGAAAGGCGGCTCAGGTTCTGTACAAGGGCCGCGCGCCGGGGTTCGCGGGCGTCGACAACCTGTACTTCGTGATCCCCGGCGACGCACCAACCGGATGCCAGGTCCCCGTGCGAGTCCGCGCCGGAGGGGTGGACAGCGAGCCGGTGACGATTGCGATCAGCGCCGGCGGCCCGTGCAGCGATTCCGGGTCGCCGGCCGGCAACCAGACCTCCGCCCGGTGATGGCTGAGGTCGTGAGCTAGCCTTCAAATCCGTCCAGCAAGCTGTTGATCGCATGCCGCTGCCGGTCGAGGTTCGGCATATCGCATCCCGACAGGGTTCCGTCAGGCTGAAGATCGTCGAATCCGTCTAGGCGGCTTCCTGCACGGTGACGACGATGCGCCTCCCGAGCGCTTCGAGCGCGGCCTGCAACTTCTCCGACTTCGTGTCGTGATCCGGGTCCAGCATCCGGCGCACCACCGTCTCACTGACTCCAAGACGGCGAGATAGCTCGCTGTTGTTGATGCCCTGATCCTTCATAGCCAGGAACAGGGCGAGCTTGGCGGCAATCCACAGCGGAACCGGAACGAGCCGCTGGCCGCGCTTCAGCTTTGAAGGCGTTGGGATATCGAGCTTCTCGGCCATGTGGTGGGCGATCACGCTCCCGAGACAGTCGATAGCCTCTTCCATGGCCTCCCGCATATCCTTTCCATCGGTGTGGGCATGCGGAAAATCGGGAAAGCTGACTACGGGGCGTCCGTCCTCGTCAGGTTCAAACACCGCCGGGTAGCAGAAAGCGTTCATCGTGACCTCTTCAGATCTCCCCTGGTTCGATGTCCAGGTCGCGGCACATAGAGCGGAACAACCCGGAGCCGAGTTCCTTTTTCAGGTCCTTCACGACGGTCATCCGGCTGCCGATGTACACCGTGCCGTGGCTGCCCGTACCGCGAGAAGGCACCCAACGGTAAGCCAGTCCCTTACGATCAGCGAACCGTTTCGCCTTTCTCAGGAACTCGCTTCCTTTTACGTCTCCACTATCGAACATAAATGTTCGACCGTCAAGAGAGAAAGGAATACCTGTTGGAACCGTCAACATCCTGTCGGAACTGGAGATTGCCCTGCTGCCGTTCGTCAGCCTGAAACTGAACCACGGAGACCGACACCACATGGTAGCGCTAACGGGATTCGAACCCGTATTTAAGCCTTGAGAGGGCTTCGTCCTAACCCTTAGACGATAGCGCCGTTGGACCTATCATAACATGCGCCAACCGGGGCCGGAATGCCGGCATAATGGCCTGGGAGACACGCCTCGTGGAACGAAGGAACCTGCTGAAAACCGTGCTGGCGGCGCCGGTGATGCCCGTTGCGGCTGCCGCGGCGGCCGAACTGAAAACCAGCGGCCTGCCGCCGCTCACCATCAAAGATGTCCGCGTCATTCCTACCAGCGCCGGGGGGCGGTACCGGTGGACCTTTCTGAAGGTCATCACCAGCGAGCCGGGCTTGTACGGCATCGGTTCGGCGGGGAATCACTACCAGCCGTACGCCGTGGTGGCCGCGCTCGAAAAGCACTTGAAGCCCTGGCTCATTGGGCGGGATCCGGACCGCATCGAGGACCTCTGGCAGGCGGCGCAGATGCGCACCTACTGGCGCAACGGTCCCGTTAACAACAACGTGCTGGCGGCGATGGACATGGCCCTGTGGGACATCAAGGGCAAGCGCGCCGGCATGCCGGTCTACGAGTTGCTGGGCGGAAAGACTCGGGATGCCGTGGCCTGCTACGACCACGTCGGCGGCCGCGACCGCGAATCCGCCGTGGCCGCGGTTCAAGCCTCGATGGCGAAGGGCTTCCGCCACATCCGCGTGCAGTACGGCGAAGGAGGATACGGCGGCGGAGGCTTCATCCCTCCCGGCAAGGGCAGCCGCCCCGAACAGGGCTACCAGGGTCCGGCCTTCGACGAGGAGCTGTATGTCGACACCATCCCGCGGGTCTTCGAGCACGTGCGCGCCAAGGTCGGCTTCGAGCCCAAACTGTGCCACGACGTGCACTCGCACCTGAGCGGGATCAACGCGGTCGAGTTCGCGCGCCGCATGCAGCCCTTCCAGATGCTGTTTGTGGAAGACATCCTGCCGCCGGAGCAGATCGCCTGGTTCCGCAACCTGCGCCAGGTGGCCACCACGCCCCAGGCCGTGGGCGAGGTCTTCTCGCATCCTTACGAATACCTGCCGCTGATCACCGAGCGGCTGATCGACTTCGTGCGCTGCCGCGTCTCGGCCATCGGCGGCATCACGCAGGCCCGGAAGATCGCCACCCTGTGCGAGATTTTCGGCTGCCGGACCGCTTTCCAGGAGGGCGGCGAGAACGATCCGGTCAACCAGCTTGCCGCCTATCACGTGGACATCTCCAGCACGGCCTTCGGCATCCAGGAGGAGAACGCCTTCCCGGAACTGGTCCACGAAATGCTGCCCGGCACGGCCAGAATCCGCGGCGGCTATCTCTATGGGAGCGGGAAGCCGGGCCTGGGAATCGACCTGGACGAGAAGCTGGCCGCGCGGCACCCGTGGGGCGAATTCCGCGGTGGAGGGGCCTATCCCACGGACCGGACTCTGGACGGAGTGGTGGTGAAACCGTAGGCGGGGTTCGCCTTAACCCCGCCTTGTCAGCGTGTTACACTAGGATTTCCGCATCGAGGTCTCCGTGGATAAGATCACCCGTCACGAGTTGAAGGCCGACCGGTTTGCCGAGGAAGTCGGCCACACTGTAGAGTTTCTGAGCATCCACCGCAAGCAGGCGATCCTGTACGGCGGCATCGCGGCCGCCGTGCTGGCGGTGGTGATCGGCGGCTACTTCGTCCTGAGGTATCAAAGAGGGGTCCGGCAGGCCGCTCTGCGCGCGGCGCTGGAAGTCTACGACGCCCAGGTGGGCTCGGCTCCCAGCGACAACCCCTACATGAAGTTCTATCCCACGCAGGCCGAGAAGGACAAAGCCACCGAGAAGGCGTTCGGCGACCTGGCGTCGAAGTACGCCGGTAAGGACGAGGGCGCGATCGCGCGCTACTACCTCGCCGTGATCGCCGCCGACGCCGGCCGGATGCTGGAAGCGGAGAAGAACTTCCAGGTGGTTGCCGATTCGGGGGAGAAGGAGTACGCCTCTCTGGCCAAACTGGCCCTCGCGCAGATCTACGCCGCGCAGGGGAAGACCACGCAGGCCGAGCAGTTGCTGCGCGCGCTCATGGAAAAGCCCACCATCACCGTCTCCAAGGAGCAGGCGACGATCCTGCTGGCGCGCACGCTGGCGCCCACCAAGCCGGCCGAGGCGCGCAAGCTGCTGGAGCCGCTCCGCACCGAGCGCAGCGCGGTCAGCCGGGCCGCGCTCACGGCGCTGGCGGAGATCAAGTAACGGCCGTTTCCATGAAACCGTCCCTGGCGCGCCTGCGGTTTCCGGTGAGCCAGGCACGCGGGCGGCGCTATCCGGAGCCCGCGCACCCCTACCGCAACGAGTTCCAGAGGGATCGCGACCGTATCGTCCACGCACGCGCCTTTCGCCGCCTGGAAGACAAAACGCAGGTCTTCACCGATCCGCTGTCGGATCATTTCCGCAACCGCCTCACCCACACCATGGAGGTCGCGCAGATCGCGCGCACGGTGGCCGGCGCGCTCGCGCTGGATGAGGATCTGACCGAAGCTCTGGCCCTGGCGCACGATCTCGGGCACCCGCCCTTCGGCCACGCCGGCGAAGAGGAACTGGACCGGCAGATGGCGCGCCACGGCGACCGCTTCGACCACAACCTGCACACCCTGCGGATCGTCGAGCGGTTCGAACAGCGCTATGCGCGGTTTCCGGGACTGAATCTCACCTTCGAGGTCCGTGAGGGAATCGCCAAGCACTCACGCGATTTCGCTCCCGGCGAGTTCCCCGAACTGGACGAGTACCTGGCCGGGTTCCGCCCGCCGCTGGAGGCGCAGCTCATCGACCTGGCTGACGAGGTGGCCTACAACTCCGCCGACCTGGACGACGGGTTCGCGGCGGGATTGTTCGGCCTGGACGACATCCGCCGCGAAGTTCCGCCATACGGCGAGATCCTCGATATCGTCGAAACCCAGTATCCCGGCGCCAACGAGCGGATGCGATTCAACGAAGCGCTGCGGCTGCTGATCGACCGGCTGGTGTCGGGCCTGATCGAAGGGACGCTCCGCGAGGCCGAAGCCTCCGCCGCGCAATCGGTCGAAGACGTGCGGCGCTGTCCCCGGAGGCTGGCGCGGATGACGCCGGAAGCGGACGAGATCGGCGCGGCCCTGAAGCGGTTCCTCCGCGCGCGCGTTTATTTCACCCCGGATCTGATGGCCGAGCGGGCGCGCTCGGCGGCGAGAATCGGCGAGCTGTTCGAGTGGTTTCTCGAAGACTCCGGCCGGTTGCCGGAATCGTACCGCCAGGATGCCGCGGAGGAGCCTCCGCACCGGATGGTGTGCGACTACCTGGCGGGGATGACCGACGGCTTCTTCCGGCGGACGTACAGCCAGGCGATTGGCGGCCGGGCCGGCTGACCTATTCCTCGCCGCCCGCCGTGCGGTCCACCCAATTGGTGAGCTCCGCCTCCCGGACGCCGTAGGCTTTGCGAAGCAGGCGGCAAAGCTCGGCCGCCAGCTTCCGCGGGTCTTCCTTGCCGTTCGTGTCGACTTCGACTTTCAGGTAGAGGTCGAATCGCGCCATTCCTCCGATGATACGATAGGGGTTTCCGGCGCGTTGCCGCGAGTCGGAAGTCATCCATGAGCTGTGCGATCTGCGAGACCCGAAAGCCGCGCCGGTACTGTCCGGGAGTCCGCGGCGAGATTTGCGCACCCTGTTGCGGAGCCGAGCGCGAAGTCACGGTGGAGTGCCCGTTCGAGTGCGAGTACCTTCAGGAGGCGCGCCGGCACGAGCGTGTGCCGGAGCTGAAGGAAGAGGAGATCCCGAACCGCGACATCGAGATCACGGACGCGTTCCTGGAAGAGAACGACCCGCTGGTGGCGCTGTCCAGCCGGATGCTGCTGGAAGCGGCGGGGGAGACTCCCGGCGCGATTGATGCCGACGTTCGCCAGGCCCTGGGCGCACTGATCCGTACTCTCCGGACGCGGCAAAGCGGCCTGTACTACGAATCGCGGCCCGACAACCCGCTGGCGGCCGCGGTGCAGCAGGGTTTTCAAGCACGGCTCGAGAAGTTCCGGCAGGAACTGGCGCGGAACGCCACCGGAGGGACGATCCGCGACGCCGCCCTGCTGGGCGTGCTCGTGTTCCTCGAACGGGTTGCCCTTCATTACGACAACGGGCGGAAGAGAGGCCGGTCGTTTCTGCATTTCCTGCGTGGACGATTTTCCGCCTCGCCTCCGCCCGCTGGTTCCGCATCCCTGATCGTCTCCTGACGCGCCGGCCGGACCTACGCCGCCACGCGCGCCGCCGGCGGCCTCATGAACGAGCGCAGCGGAGGCCGGATGGGTTCCACCTTGGGCGGCGGTTCCATGGCGCGCGAGGTCCCGTTGAAGTACTCGTCCAGCGGGTACAGGCCGTAGGGTTGCAGCTCCTTGAACACTTTGCCGAGCTTGTGTTCAATGCGGTAGACGGTATGAAAGAAGTTGCCCCGATCCATGCCGAGCTTGCGGCAGCACAGTTTCCAGTCCGCGCCCAGCAGGAAGTGGAACCGGAAAATGCGAAACTCGGACTCGTCGAGGTGGCGCTTGCTAACCAGGTAAAAGTCCGCGCAGTACTCCTCGTCCTTGCGTCCATACGACATGCGGCGGTCGCGGCCGCCGGTGTACTGGAGGCTGACGCGGCTCATGTGCTTCTCCTTGGTGACGCATTGACGAAAGCGGTTATAACAGGCGCGGAAGACCGCGCGAAAAACACAGTTGCAGGGATGCAACGATCCCCGGCGCCCTTCGCGCAATCCCGATCCTTCGCAGTGCGCGCAACTATTCAACGACAATACCAGCGTGTCCGAACGATTCCATTTCATCTTCTCGTGTCCTCCTGGCGGCCGCGCCCCGTTCCCCACAGGGCTGCGCCGTGAATCACTGTGTCTCATCCTATTCCAGGGGAAAATGTCGTCAACATTTTCTTTGAGATTTTTGGCGCTGGAACGGCACTATGATTCGCTATGCCTTTGGAATCTGCTGATTTCCAGCCCCTTAGGGCGCAGGCAGCCCCGGCGAACGCAATTGATTAATTCTAAGATATCGTGGTAATATTCGGATTATATGCGGGGCCTATTCCCCGCGGGAATCAGGAGTCCGAACGGCCATGACCTTTGTTGCGCTGGAAACCCGGCTGGTGGCCGCCATGCGGCTGAAGATCCGCAATGGCGAGGTGACGGAGCGCGCGTTCGCGCGCCGGGTGGGCGTTTCGCAGCCTCACATCCATCAGGTTATGAAGGGCGTCAAGACTCTCTCCGCCGCGATGAGCGACCGGGTGCTGGAGGGGCTGGGGTTGACGGTGCACGACCTGACCGACATCGAGGCGTGGCCGGAATCGCTTACCGCGCCCCCGCCGGGCTGGCCACTTCGCGATACGTCTCCAGCACCTGCTCCGCCGTCCTCCGCCAGCTAAAGCGCCGCAGGCGCTCGAACCCTTTACGGCGCAGCTCCGCGCGCAGTTCCGCATCCAGCAGGACCTGGCGGATGCCGCGGGCGATGTCGAAGACGTTCTCCGGGTTCACCATCATGGCGGCGTCGCCCACCACTTCCGGAAGAGAGCTCACGTTGGAGGTGACCACGGGGGTGCCGGAGGCCATGGCCTCCAGGGGCGGCAGCCCGAACCCTTCGTACAGCGACGGGAAGACGAAGGCTTTGGCCGCCTCGTAGAGGACCCGCAGCGTTTCGAAGGGCACGAAGCCCAGGAAGCGGACGGCGTTCTCGACGCGGTACTGGATCACGGCGCGGCGCACGCCCGGGAAACGCGAGATCTCGTCGCCGATGATGAGCAGTTTCAGATCGCTGAAACGCTCGTGATTGGCCAGCTCGTTGCGCAGTGAAGCGAAGGCCTCAATCAGGCGAGGTATGTTCTTCTGCGGGCGGATCATGCCGGTGTACAGCAGAAAGGGTTGATTGATCCGGTAGCGCTCCAGAATCCGGTTGCGCTCGGCGGCGTCGGTCTCGGTGTAAGGCTTGTGCTGCTCGAACCGCGGGTCCAGGGCGTTGTAGATCTGCCGGATGCGCGAAGGCGGGATGCCGAGCAGGTTCTCCACGTCGCGCCGGGTGGCTCCCGAGACGGCGATGATGCGGTCGGCCCGCAGCAGGCCCCGGCGGAATCCGTAGAGCCGCAGGTTGTTCCGCCAGCCCGAGTTGCGGTCGTGATAGAGCAGGTGGCTCATGTCGTGGATGGTCACCACGTAAGGCTTGGGCATTAGCAGCGGCACCTGGTTCAGCGGGACGTGATAGAGATCCGCCGGCAGGCTGTGCAGGAACCAGGGATAGGCGATCTGATCGAACAGATCCGTGTCGTCGCGCTCGTAGGCGACGGTCTGGAAGTTGGGCGGAAGCGCGGGAAACTCGTGCACGTCGCCGCGCCGCCCGGTGAGCATGTACTGGTTTTCGCGGTCCGCCTGGCCCAAGGCATCCACCAGGTTGCGGATGTAGGAGCCGATGCCGAAGTCGCGGATGTGCCGGACGTCGATGACAATTCGCAGGGGCATGAAGCCCTCCGGGCGCCGCTAGCGCTTCCAGGGATACAGCGGGAAGCGCTCGACCAGCGCGGCCACCTTCCCGCGGACGCGGGCCAGGACCTCGTCGGACGATGGGTCCCGCAGCGTCTCGGCGATCAACCGCGCCACCTCGCGCATCTCGGCTTCGCCGAAGCCTCGCGTAGTGACCGCCGGGCTGCCCAGCCGGATGCCGCTAGGGTTGAGCGGCGGGTTGACGTCGAACGGAATCGTATTCTTGTTGACCGTGATGCGCGCCTTGTCGAGCGCCACCTCGGCCTCGCGGCCGCGGACGCCCTTGGCGAACACGTCCACCAGCAGCAGGTGCGTGTCGGTTCCCCGGGAGACGATCCGATAGCCTTCTTCGGCCAGTCCCGCGGCCAGCGCCTGAGCATTGGCGACCACGCGCCGCTGATACCCGACGAAGTCGG
>CAYOTD010000111.1:0-7505 GCA_964406685.1 uncultured Solibacteraceae bacterium
GCGGCGCGTGGGCGCGAGCTACCCCTTCGCCACGATCGAGTTTTCGGGCGACCCTGTGCCGGGCGAGGTAGTCTCGGTCAAAATCTCGGGCACGACGATCAACCACGCCATCGGCTACGGCGAAACCTTGCAGCAGATCGTGAGCCACTTCCGGGCAGCGATCAACGGCATGTTCGTAGGGGTCTGGGCCGACGACAACTTCGGCACCTCGACCACGCTGCGCGTGCAATCGAAGGCGCCGCTGTGGACCTTTTTCGACAACGCCGCGACCGGCTCGACCTCGGTCTCGGCGGTGATGGACGACCACCTGGGCGTGGCCGGCGATGAAGGCGACTGGGAACTGATCGATGCGGTATCGCCGGTAATGACCGAGGGCGCGCGCCGCTGGATTCGCGACCTGGCCGGCGAGTTTGCCGCGGCAGGCATCCCGGCGTCATTCGCCTTCTCGATGGAGGTGTACCGCCCACCGGCCGAGATGGCCGCGCGCTACTGGGATGGCGCGCCAGTCGAACTCGATGTGCCCTCGACGCAGATGCACTTCGGCGCGCGGGTGCGGAACTACCTCAAGCAGATGTACAAGGAGTGCGCCGACCAGATCGCGGCCGCGGGATTGCCCATCGTGCTCCAGTTCGGCGAGACGCAGTGGTGGTATTTCCCGAACGCCTCGGGGATGCCCTTTTACGACGCGGAAACGAAGGCCGCTTTCGAGGCGCGCTACGGCCGGCCCATGCACCGGTTCTTGACGAACACGGACGATCCGAATGACGACATTCAGACAGCCGATTTCCTGCGCGACCGCGTCTGGGAGTACTGCCAGGAGGTGATCGCCTACGTGCGGCAGTTCCATCCGACGGCCGTGTTCGAGTGCCTGTGGCCGCTCGATGCCAACCAGGGCAAGCCCGCGCCTTCGCCGGAGTTCCGCGCGCTCAACTTTCACGTGAACCTGCCGAACCAGTGGAAGACCTCGGCGTACGGCGTAAAGTACTTCCGGGCGGAGGGCTTCGATTACGACGTTTGGCAGAAGAACGCGGTCCGGATGCGGCAGACGATGGAGTTCCCGAGAACGCTCGGCAGGCCGCCGGAGGAATGCATGTACCTGGCCGGCATCTACGGTCCACCGGACCCGCCGATCGCGCAGGCCTATGGCATGTGGCGCAACAAGGGCCTGTACTCGTTCTGCTTCTGGGCCTTCGACCAGTTCTGCCTGAACTCGCGCCCGGTCCCGCTCGAGGTGGCGAGCCAGGCGGTGGCGACGTCGGTGTCCTACCACAAGCCGCGCGCGGCGCGGGCGTTGCCCGTCGTGGTTGCCACGCCCGTAGTACCTGCCGCTGCCAGCGCCCTGAACCGCTTCCGGTCGAATACGAGGAGGCTCAATGAGTAACTACCCAAACGCGATCGACGGCCCGGCGACGCTCTACTCACCGGTGGACGCCTTCTCAACACGCCCGCTTGAGACCACGGCCACGCAGCAGATCCTCGCGGGCGATACGACGATCAGCGTGGCTTCGACAGACGGTTTTGCGTCCACCTACGGAATTCTTTCGATTGATGACGAGCTGATCGTCTACGCCTCGAAAACTGCCACCCAATTCACGGGCTGCCAGCGCGGAGGCTTCGGAACCATGGCGGCGCAACACGCCCAGGGCGTGGCGGTGAAAGCCAACATGGTCTCGGCGTTCATTACGGCGCTCCAGTCAGCGGTCACCGCCATCGAGAACGATCTGGGCACCGTAACTGCGCGCAACTACGTGCGGCGCGACGGTGCGGTCACCATCACCGGCGTGAAGACCTTCGTAGATGGGGCGGAGTTCGGCTCCGGCGTGAGGGCCACCACGGGTCTGGTGCGCCTGCCCAACGCCGGTGCGATCAAGTGGCGCAAGGCCGACAACTCGGGCGACCTCGGCATCGCGCTCAACGCCAACGACCACATCGCGTTCGATGCAATCATCGACTTCGCGCCCGGCCAGACCTTCGGCTCGTTCTCTTATCCGGACGCGACGACCACCAGCAAGGGCATCGTCCAGGTCGATCCGGTCGGCGGCCTCGCGGTCAATGCCGGCGTGATCTCGCTCGCGAACTCCGGCGCGGCGCCCGGAACGTATCCGAAGGTGACCGTGGATGCCAAAGGCCGCGTCACGGCCGGCGCGCCGCTCTCGGGTTCGGATCTGCCCGCTCACCAGCACGTCGCCAGCGACATCGTAAGCGGGGCGTTTGGCGTTCCGCGAGGCGGCACCGGCCTGACGACGATCGCGGCGAACAGGCTGCTCTACTCACCGGCCCAGGACACGCTGGCCGAGTTGAGCGTCGGCTCCGGCCTGTCGCTCGCCACCGGCGTGTTGTCGCTCGGCAGCCACAGCCATGCCGAATCCGACGTGGAGGGGCTCGTGACTGCCCTGGACCTGCGGCCGCTCAAGGGACCCGGGTTTGTGCCTTCTCGCGCAGCCGTCATCAACTCCTCGGGAGCGATCGATGCGGCAGTCGGTAACGGCGGTGATTGCGTGCTGGTAGACGGAAGCTCCGCTGCGAAGGCCGACGCAAGCCATACGCACTCCGCATCGGACATCGTCTCCGGCGCGCTGGCGCTGGCGCACGGCGGCACCGGCGCGGACCTTTCGGCGAGCGGCCCGGGCTTCCTGAGGCAAACAGGCGCTGGCGCAGCCGTTACTGTTGCAGCGCTCCAAGCCAGCGATCTCCCCACGCACGCGCACACGTCCGCGCAGGTCAGCGATGCGACGCCAAACGCGACCGCAAGTACCGTTGTCCTGCGCGACGCAGCGGGCGGCGCCAGCTTTGCCTATGCTGCCGCTAACAATCTCTGGGCATACCTCGACTCGCATTTCCAGTCCGTCGAGTGCGGCGCTTACGGAACCGTGGGCGGCGCGTTCGAGAACATGGCGAAGTACTCCGAAGACTTCACGGTAGCGACCTGGGACAAGAATGGCGGCTCGTGCTCGGTAACCGCGAACGCCGCCGTGGCGCCCGACGGCAACACAACCGCCGACCAGATCGATGCGGTCACCACCACGCCGATTATCCAACAGCAGATCGCAGGCCTCGTACCCGGCGGTCAGTACACGTTTTACATCTGGGCGCGCGTTGAATCCGGAACGCGCAAGGTCTCGATCGCCATTGTGGACAATCCCTATGCTGCGTACCTTGCCGGCCCGACGCAAATCACGCTCACGACGGCGTGGCAGCGCTTCAAGATCACCGGTACGCTGGCGGCGGGGCAGACCGGCCTGTGGATCGTCGTGCGCCAGTTCGACGGCAACGGCGACGACTGGAGCAGCGGCTCGATCCTGCTCTGGGGCGCGTGTCTCCAGCAGGGCAACGACCCGAAGAAGGGATACGCCCGCACGTGGGGCTACCAAGCCACGGCGGTCTCGGCCGGAGTTGCATGCGGCCCGCTTCTGGTCGTAGCCAAGGACAATGCGGAGTCGCCGTTCAGAGTCGCCGGACCCGGATCGAATCTTGGTGACCACACGCTCTTGCAGGTCACATCCTCAGGCGAGCTCGTGATCGCGGGTGGCAGCGGCAACGGCTACCGGTTCGCCGAACTGACGGGCGCCAGCAATCCCTCCGGATGGTCTGGCGTGATCAAAGTCAAGAATCCCGCCGGAGTGACCGCGGGCTACATCCTGCTCTACTCCAACCCGTAAAGGACCACGAAATGAAACTGATGCTGGACCATACCCAGCGTCTGAACCTGCACGCACTCCTGGGCGCGCAGCGGGCAGACGTGGGCTCCATTCGCGCCATCTGGGCGATCCAGGACCGGCTCGCGCTCGACGCAGACGAGGAGAAGGCCATCGAACTGAAGCGCGAGGTCGTCGCCAGCCAGGAGCGCGTGGTCTGGAACCCCGCGATCTCGCTCCCGGCCAAGGAATTCGAGTTCTCAGATGCCGAGGTCGCCCGGATCAGGGCCGCGCTCCAAACCTGGAATTCCTACGGCGTCGCCGCCGACCGCACGTGGCTGGCGCCGCTGATCGAGGCGTTGTTCCCGGCCGGACCGCCGCAGTAGAGCGGCTATCCCCGCTCGATTTCCGTCAAGGACGGCTTCCGCGCGCTGGGGATCATGCGGTGACACTCCGCATAGTACAGCTCGTCGAGCGCCGTCGCCTCACCGTCGAGCACGAACATCACGGCACGGGGATCGCCGGTATCCGCCGCGAGATGCAGGGCCTCGGCCATCGTCACGCGGCCATCCGGTTTTCCGCGTCGCTTCGACTTGACCGGACGCGGGCGCTGCCGCGGCACAAGCACCGGGCTTGCCCGCCGCACCGCGGAGCCGATCTCGCCTGCGATCTTCCACAGCTCTTCGGGAGTGGCCGCCTTCTGGATGCGCGCCTGGAGTTGGGCAAGTCGTCTCATGGCCTCTCCTTCAGCGGCCTCCCGCCGAGTCTTTCCTGCTTCGCACCATCCGCCGCTCGGGATCGTAATAGAACTTCCGCGCGACCAGCCTCGCGCCGTTCTTCAGGCGTGTTTCGATCGCCTCGATCTTCCGCGCCGCCTCCAGGTTGGCTTTCCACTCGACGTCCTGCCAGGCCACGACCTCTTCCAGGTCCTGGTCGGTAACGAAGTCGAGGCTCAACTGGCGGGGTCTCGCCGGAATCACCCTGAGCTTCGGATTCGATTCGTTCGCCATAAAAGGAATTCTATGGCGAACGAAAGGCGAAGGCAACCGCCTATTCCTTGAGCGCAGCGGGGCGGCCGGCCACTACATCTTGCGCTTCCGGCCGCTACAATCAGCCCGCTTTTTGTTTTCTTCTGGGCGCAACGCTCTTCTCGCCAACCACTTCCGCGCCGGCCAGCCTGACAGCCTGAAGCGCGATCTCGGCCGACGGGGTGGGCTTCTTCTGGCGCAGCAGGGCCAGCAACCAGTGGACGTAGCGCTCCTCGTCCGGAGTGAGTTCGCCAAATGGCGATGCCGCTTGAACTTGCGCGGATTCGCGCCGGGTTTTTGGCGCCTCGCCGGTCTGGTTGACGGACTCGAGCCAAGCCGTAAATGCTTGCTCCGACGCCTCTTTCATCTTCAGGCCGCGCGTGGCGACGGCGATTTTGACCTGCCGGTGCAGTTCCTTGGGCAGCTCGATTCCAAACTTTATTTGGCTTTGATCCATAGAGTTATCGCGGGTTCTGGTGCACTCATGCGATGTGGCGATTGACAGTACTCGCGAAATCGCGAATACTATTCTTTCAACTTCACATCAACTATGAAACACCCCATCCTGAAACGCAAGCCGAACCGCAAGGACGACCCGCTCTACGGCCTCAATCGCCGGGTCGCCCGCAAGCTCGGCAAGAGCGAATCGCTCGTCAGCCTGGTGCGCCGCGGGCTCATCGCCTCGCGGCACGTGGCCGACGCGATCGAGGCCGAAGGCCGGCTGATGCTCCGGGAGTGGGCGGCCGCACAGAAGGCCAGGTGCGCCGGCAAGGAGGCCCAGCATGCCTGAGCCAGCCGCCTGCCAGGCCGACGTCGTCGCCGGGCGGATCGTCGTCAACGCACCGCTCTCCGCGCTGCTCCTCTGCGGCCGCATCCCCGGCGGGCACTGGGACCGGGCGACACGCGCCTGGAGCTACCCGGCGACCACGGGCCACGCGAAGCTCATTAAGGACCGCATCGCGCGCATCGAAACCACCGGCGCCTTCGCTGCTCTCCTTCAGAACGGCCATGCGCCGCAACCCGCCGCGCCGGCGCCGCAGCCCGACACCGAGATCCCGGACGGCCTGATCACCCGGCCCTGGCGTCACCAGCTGGCCGCATACAAGTTCTGCCTCGACCGGATCGCGAAGGGCTTCCGCGGCTTCCTGCTTGCCATGGGGATGGGCACCGGCAAGAGCCTGGTGGCCTGCATGCTCATCCTCGGGCTGGCGGCGCGGCGCGTGTTGATCGCGTGCCCGCTCCGCGTGGTGCCGGTGTGGATCACGCAGTTCGAGCGGCATGTGGGCATCCCGGTGGTCGTCGCCGGACTGGATGAGGACGCCGGCAGCGTCGCCGACAAACAGCGGCTCGCGGCGGAAAAGCTCGAGCTCGCCCAAGCGCGCGGCGTGCCGTTCATCGCGGTCATCAACTACGACTCGGCCTGGCGCGAGCCCTTCGCTGGCTGGGCCGAGAAACAGGACTGGGACCTCGCGATCGCCGACGAAGTGCACCGCATCAAGGCGCCGGGCGGCAAGGCCAGCCTCTTCTTCAAGCGCATGCGCACGAAGGCGCGCTACCGGGCCGGCCTCACCGGCACGCCGATGCCGCACAGCCACACCGACATCTACGCGCCGTTCCGGTTCCTCGATATCGGCATCTTCGGACCCAGCTTCAACGCCTTTCGCCAGGAGTACTGCGTGATGGGCGGCTACCAGAAGAAGCAGGTGGTCGCGCCGCGGAACCTCGACAAGCTCGAAGAGAAGATGCGGCTGATCACGTTCCGCGTGGACAAGGGCGTGCTCGACCTGCCGCCCGAAACGCACGTGATATACCACTGCGATCTCGGTCCCGAAGCGCTTCGCGTCTACCGGGGCGTCGAGGACAAGTTCGTCGCCGAGGTGAAGGACGGCATGGTGACCGCCGCCAACGCGATGGTCAAGCTGCTCCGCCTCCAACAGATCACCGGCGGCTGGGTGAAGACCGACGACGAGAAGTATCACCGCATCGACACATCCAAGCAGAAGCTGCTGGCAGACACGCTCGAGGACATTGGCAGGGACGAGCCGGTCGTGGTGTTCTGCCGCTTCCACGCCGACCTCGATGCGGTTCACGAGGCCTGCCAGCAGCTCGGCTACGCGAGTTTGGAACTCTCGGGCCGCCGCGACGAGCTGAAACAGTGGCAGAGCGGCGAGGCGCAGGTCCTCGCCGTGCAAATCAGCGCGGGCGGAGTCGGCGTCGATCTCACGCGCGCCCGCTACTCGATCTACTACTCGCTCAGCTTTTCGCTCGGCGAGTACGACCAGTCGCTCTCGCGGGTCCACCGGCCCGGCCAGACGCGCCCGGTCGAGCACATCCACCTGGTGGCGAGGAACACGGTGGACGTGAAAATCATGCGCGCCCTCGAACGCCGCGCCGAGGTCGTCGAGGCGATCCTCGCCGAAATCAAAAATTAGCCGGCAGGAGAACGATCGCAATGAACATGGAGCAACTGAAAGAGTTCGTGTGCCTGGAGAACCGGAAACGCGATCTCGACGCGGAACTCAAGGCGGCCAAGGCCAGGCTCGACGAGCTGGAAGAGGCGCTGGTGCCGCAGTTCATCGAGGACGGCGTGCAGTCCATGAAGGTGGACGGCCGCACGGTGTCGCTGGCGCAGGAAATCTACGCGAGCCCGCTCGACGGGCGCGACCGCGTGGTCGAGGCGCTCAAGGCCTCCGAACTCGCGCAGTACGTCAGCGAGAACTACAACACCAATTCGCTCTCGGCGTTCGTGCGTGAAGTGGCGCGCGATGTGGCCGCCCACGCGGAAAGGGAAGACCGGATCTTCACCGAGGACGACGTGCGCTCGGCGCTGCCGGCGCCGCTC
>CAYOTD010000111.1:7529-10727 GCA_964406685.1 uncultured Solibacteraceae bacterium
ACCCTGCGCAGCAGGAAGGCTTAGTTCAACCAAGGAGAAAACCGAAATGCAGGAACTTGTGAAGATCAACGCGCCGCGCGCCCTGACGCTCGGTCCGGAAGCGGCGCAAGCGGTGCAGGAGGCGTTTGCCATCAACATCGCCGGCGGCAGCGTGTCGGAGTTCGACCTGCCGCGCATCAAGGTCAACCCCGGCACGGCGCTGTGGCTGATCCCCACGCTCGAGGGCGAGGAGACGGCCCAGCGGATTGAGGGCGTGATCGTGTTCGCCCGCGACACCCGCGTCTATTACCAGAGCAAAGACGCGGGTAATGTGCCGCCGGACTGCTCCTCTTCGGACAACGTCACCGGCGTGGGCAAGCCGGGCGGCCAGTGCGCGCAGTGCCCGCTCGCGCGGTGGGACAGCGCCGGCGACGGCAGCGGCGCGCAGGCCTGCAAGCAGGTGAAGCAGCTCTTCATGCTGCGCGGCGATGCGATGTTTCCCGAGGTCGTGTCGCTCCCGCCCACCAGCGTGCGCAACGCCCGGCAGTTCTTCCTCAAGCTCACTACCCAGGGCATCCCGTATTACCAGGCGTTCGTCGCCATCGAGCTCGAGAAGGCCCAAAACGGCCAGGGCAAGACCTACGGCAAGGCCGTGCTGAAGTTCCTGCGGCGGCTGACGCCGGAGGAGACCGAGCGCGCCGTCGAGTTCCACCAGATGTGCCAGCAGTTCGCCGGCCGCATCCCGACCACCACGTCCGCGGCCGAGGCCGACGCCGCGTAAAGGAGCCGCGATGTTCCAGGAGACCATCCTTCAGATCAACAACGGCGCCACCCTCGAAGAACTCTCCGAGGAGCTGGCCAAGGTCGTCGCCGCCGTGCGTGCGGCCGGCAAGAGCGGCGCGCTCGCGCTGACGCTCAAGGTGCTGCCCGCTTCGAAAGGCTCGGCCGACGTGCTGATGGTCGAGAGCCAGGTGAAGAGCAGGCTGCCGGAGCGCGAGCGTGGCATGACCGTGTTCTACGCGACCGACGACAACCGGCTGGTCCGGAACGATCCGAAGCAGCAGATGCTGCCGCTCCGCGTGGTCGATATCGAAACGCCCCGCAAGGGCGAACTCAAGGAGGTTATCTGATGCCGCAGCACGAACCTGAAGCGATCGGCGACGTCCAGGCCGCGATCGCGGCCGGCGCCGCCCTGGGCGAACCGCGCCCGGTCACCGCCGACGGGACCCAGGGCGTCTATGCGGTCCTGCCGAAGGACTACGAGCTGGCGTCGCTCGAAGAGTATCTGCCGCGCCCGCTCCGCATCCGGCAGAAGGTCACGCTGCACGACACGGACAGCTTCATCGCGTACGTGAACGAGTTCGGCCGGCGCGGCGTAAGCCGTCTCTTCTTCAATGCCGAGAAGGAGGAGTTCGTGGCAGTGCTCGACTACCACGAAGCCATCGGCATCGCCATGCCGAACTGGTGCGAGCACGTCGCCACCTACACCACCCGGCGCTCTACCGAGTTCCAGACCTGGCTCGGCAAGAACCGCCAGCAGCTTGGCCAGGTCGATTTCGCCCGCTTCCTCGAAGAAAACCTGCCCGACGTGGTCGAGCCCGCCGGCGCCGAGTTGCTCGAGGTCGCCCTCACGCTCGAAGCGAAGAAGGAGGTTGCGTTCTCTTCGGGCGTGCGGCTCGCGAACGGCCAGATCCAGTTCACCTACGACGAAGAGATCCGCGGCACGGCCAAGAAGGGAACGCTCGAAATCCCTGATGGTTTCGTGCTCGGCATCTCCATTCACGAGAACGGGCCGGCGTATCGCATTCCGGTTCGTCTGCGCTGGCGGCTGCACGACGGCAAGGCCGTGTTCTGGTACGAGATCCAGCGGCCACACCGCTTCATCGCCGACGCGCTCAAGGAGATCCGCGACAGGGTCCAGGCCGAGACCGCGCTTGCGATTCTGTCTGGCGCCACCAGGTAGCGAGCAGGAGCCAAACGGTCGAGAGCACCACGGGACACGAGCGAGCCAAGCAGGGGGAAACCAATGCAGACGAACACCACCATCGACGCAGCCAAACTCAATACCGGCGAAGCTCGTTTCCTGGTCAACGCCTACTACGAGGCGCGCAGCCGGCGGCAGGCGGCCGAAAACCAGGCGGCGCCGCTCATGGAGTGGCTCGGCGAACGCCACCGCGCCGAGGAAGAGCAGATCCGGAGGACGCTCGAAAGCTGGACCGAGACGATCCCGGCGGCCAGGTGGGCCAAGGGATTCGTGGGCCCGGTCATCGCCGCGGGGTTGGCCGCGCACATCGACATCAGCCGCGGCCCCACGGTGGGACGCATCTGGCGCTTCGCCGGCCTCGACCCGACCCAGGTGTGGGTCAAAGGCAAGAAGTGCCCGTGGAACGCGGCGCTCAAGGCCTTGTGCTGGAGGATCGGCGAGGCCTTCGCCAAGCAGCCTCCGGACCAGGCGCACTTCTACGCCGGCCTGTACCGGCAGCGCAAGGCGCAGGAAGAGGCCGCGAACGAAGCCGGCAAGTTCGCCCGGCAGGCGGCGGCCAAGCTTCCGCTCGCCGGCGCCAACGACGAGGAGCGCCGCTTCTACGAGCGGGGCAAGCTTCCGCCGGCGCACATCGAGGCCCGCGCCCGGCGCTGGACCGTGAAGCTGTTTCTGGCCCACTACCACCACGTGGCCTGGACGCTGGCGACGGGCTGCGAGCCGGCCAGGCCCTACGTGATCTCGATCCTCGGCCACGCCGATTTCATCAAGCCGCCGGACTTCGACGGAGGTGCGCGGTGAGCTCCGCAGACGGCTATGGCATGCCGGTGCATCCGGTCTGCGACCTGTTCCCGTTGATGGACAAGGCTGCGCTCGCCGGCCTCGCCGCGGACATCCGGGCGAATGGCTTGCTGCATCCGATCGCCGTTCACGAAGGGCAGCTCGTCGATGGACGCAACCGGCTGCTGGCCTGCCGCGAGGCCGGAATCGAGCCGCGCTTCGCCGAGTGGAGCCAGATCTACCAGGGACCGATGCCGCTCGCGCGCTGGATCTGGAGCGTCAACGGCGAGCGCCGCCACCTCACGCTCGACCAGGTCACGGCGGCCCAGGTGGCGATCAAGGCATGGGAAGAGCAGGAGGCCGCCCGGCAAAGGCAAGTGGAAGCGGGGCGGCAGCAGGCTGAACGCGGAAAAGAGGGCGGGCGCGGCCGGCGGAAACCCCTTGGGTCGAACTCAGCC
>CAYOTD010000112.1:0-10689 GCA_964406685.1 uncultured Solibacteraceae bacterium
CGGGCAGTGAAGACACGGCGGCGCCCTACAGCGTGTCGATCAACACGACAACGCTGAGCAACGGCGTGCACACCATCGCCGCCCGGGCGCGGGATGCGGCGGGGAACACCAGGACCTCGACCGCGGTCAGCGTCACCGTCAACAACTCGACGTCAACCACCTTTACACCGATCCGGGTGAACTCCGGCGGGCCGGCTCACACCGACCCGACGGGTATCGCCTGGGTGGCGGACACCGGCTACGCGGGTGGCTATGCGGAAAGCGTTTCCGCTTCCATCTCCAACACGGCGACTCCGGTGCTATACCAGAGCGCGCGCGTGGCGAAGACGCTGCAATACGCCTTTACCGTGCCCAATGGGACGTACACGGTTACGCTGAAGTTCTCCGAGAATTACTTCAAAGCGGCTGGCAAACGGCGTTTTAACATCTCTCTCAATGGAGCCGTTGTCCAGGCGGGCTTTGACATCTTCGCCTCCAGCGGCGCCCGTTACCGCGCGACGGACCGTACCTTCACGGCCGCCGTGACGGGCGGGCAGCTTCAGATCCTGTTGGCGGCCACCACCGACAACGCGCAAGTCAACGCGATCGAGATCAAAAAGGTGCAGTAGAGTTACAGCGGTGTGATTCAGGCCCTCGCTTCGCCCCCTTCGGAGGCGGAGCGAGGGCTTTTTCTTTTGGCCGGGCGAGCGCGCCGGGCGGTTACTTCCAGGCGCGAAGACACAGGATGACCGGGAAGGCGTCGTCGGCGTAGTCGAGCTCGGATTTGCGCAGGTCCTCGCAGGCCAGTCCTTTCAGGAAAGCCAACGCGGACAGCACGTTTCCGTGCGACTCGATGCTCAGGTTACTGGCCGGGAAGTGCTTTCCGAACAACCTGGCGCAAGAGGCGGGAGTAAGACGCCAATAGTCCTGCGGGTGCGGCTCGATGCGCCCTATAGCGGGGACGGTAACCAGCAGGACTCCGCCGGGGCGCAGGACACGGTGGGCGTTGGCGATGGCGGCGTCGATGTCGGCGATGTATTGAAGCGTCTGCGTAAGGATGAAGCAGTCGAACGCCTCGTTCGGCAGGCCCTCGGCCAGCGCAAGATCCGCGACGATGGTGGCGTTCCCGTTGTTGGCGTCGATATCGAGGATCTCGCTTCCTACCACGCCGGAGCCAAAGCGCCGCGTGTAACTGGAGTCTCTCACTTCCAACACGCGTCCGCGAATGGAAGCGCGGTTTCGATGGAGGAACTCCTCGATGTAGTAGCGGTCGATGGGGCGCCCCCGCTCCCAGCCGTATTTCGTGATCGGGCGCGTTCCGCGCAGGCTGCCCATCCGGACCCGGCGGTGAGTCCGGAGCAGGAGACGGCGGACCGTCGTGTTCCGGCGCAAGGATACCGGAACAAAGCCGGTCAACAGCTTCGCTACTCTCTTCCCCCGGCCCTGAAACATGGCGGATGCACGAACGGGTTCGCGAAAGACCGGAATTCCTTCGTGGTTAATCTCCATGGTACAACCGCGGTACCAGGGGTACACGGGCACACGTAAGGATTTGCATCCCAGGTTCCTCGAAAACCCGTGAGCGATTCCTGAGCAAGAATAGCGCCAATCAGCGCGGTTCGGCATTCGAAGTGCAAAACCCTCCACATCGCCCCTCTTTCGCGGCGGGGCATCGCCGCCTCGAGAGGATTCCGGGGAAGCCGCCGCCATGCCGACTACAGAGCGATCTCAGAGATACCTGGGGATCGAGATACCACTGCAACGGATTCCTTCCCTGGACGGGCTCCGGGCCGTCTCCATCGCGCTGGTGTTGTGGTCTCACACGCCGGGGCCGGGCGGGTTCTGGGCCGGGCGCGATCTGCACTGGATGGGAGACCTCGGGGTCCTCGGGGTGCGGATTTTTTTCATAATTTCCGGATTCTTAATCACGACCCTGCTGCTGACCGAGCATCACCGCACGGGAGGGATCTCTCTGAAGATGTTTTACTTCCGCCGGACGATGCGAATCTTTCCGGCGTGTTACTTCTTCATTCTGACGATCGGGGCGGCCGGGGCGCTCTCGCTGACGGCGGTATCTCCGCGGGACCTTCTGCACGCGGTCACTTACACGATGAATTTCGTGGCGGAGCCGGGCTGGATCCTGGGGCATTTGTGGTCGCTGGCGGTGGAAGAACAATTCTACCTGTTGTGGCCGGCGACACTGGCCCTGGTGGGGATCCGACGCGGGCTTCAGGTCGCTATCGGGGTGGTGTTAGTCAGCCCGCTGGTGCGGTTCGCGTGCATGTACATCCCCGCCGCGGATCCTTTGATCGGCATCGCCTTTCCCACCATCGCCGATCCGCTGGCCGTCGGGTGCCTGCTGGCGGGTATGCGAGACCGGCTCGACAACAACCCCCGCTACCTGGCTTTCCTGGACTCCTGGAAGTTCTGGCTGGTTCCGGTGGCGATTGTGGTACTCACCGCGCGGCTGCCGGGCACCAAGCTGCGAATGCTGGTCACGCAGAGCGTGCTGAACCTCTGCATCGCGGTGGTGATCGACTACTGCGTGCGATTTCATCAGGGGCGCGTGGGCCGGTTTCTCAACTGGGCGCCTCTGCGCTGCATGGGCGTTTTGAGCTACTCGTTGTACCTGTGGCAGCAGCCGTTTTCCAATCCCTTCGGCCACGCGCGGTTCCAGAGCTTTCCGCTGAACCTGATGGCGGGCGTGCTCTGCGCCTACGCCTCCTATCGCCTGGTGGAAAAGCCTTGCCTGGATCTGCGGACGTCACTGGAGCGGAAATGGAAAGCTCGCGCCGCTCAGTCTCTCTCGTCGAGCAACCGTCTCAACTCCCTGCGAAGTTCGCTGCCGTGCGCCGGGTCGGCCAGCGCGAATTCGATGAACGCGGCGAAGTAGCTGGGGAAATCGCCGATGTCGTAGCGGCGGGTGCCCGGCGGGAGGCGGACGGCGCGGACGCGCTTGCCTTCCTCGCACATCAGCCGGATGGCGTCGGTGATCTGAATCTGTCCGCCGGCGTCGGGGCTGACCCGCCGGATCAGGTCGAACACCACGGGGGAGAAGATATAGCGGCCGGCCACGGCGAACCGGCTCGGGGCGTCTTCGGGACGGGGCTTCTCCACCACGTTCACCACGCGGAAATGATCCTCACGGCCGTCGGCGACCTCCACGATGCCGTAGTGGCTGGAGAGATCGGGCGGAATCTCTTCGATGGCGACCACGCAACTGGTGCGCTGTTCTTCGAACACGTCCACCATGCGGGAGATCATCCGGGACTGTCCGTGCACCCCCAGAATGGCGTCGCCCAGGGCGGCCACAAACGGCTGGTCGCCGGCGAAGTTCTCCCCGCACAGGATGGCGTCGCCCAGCCCCCGCTGCTGCCCCTGCCGGGTATAGAAGAAACGCGCGTTGAGTTCTTCGGCAACGCCTCCCGGGGCGGCGCCGGTGTCGAAATGGTCTTCGATCGAGTTCTTGTTCCGGCCGGTGATGAACAGGATTTGTTCGATTCCGTTGGCCACCAGTTCCTCGGCGACGTAGCGGACCACGGGCTTGCGCGCCACCGGGAGCATTTCCTTGGGCTGCGACTTGGTGGCGGGGAGGAGCCGCGTCCCCAGGCCGGCGACGGGCACGATGGCGCTTCGAATCATAGTGAGTCTCCCCGCCGGACCGTGCACGTCACGGACCGGAACTCGGATTGCAACACAGAGTTACTTCCCTTGCTGGTGTGGAGTGTCCCATGAACCATCGAATCCTGCACGGGTCAGGTTGTCTATTGCTCGCCGGCGCCGTGTTCACGCTCGGCTGCGGTAAAGAGGTTGTCAAGAACATGACCGTTTCCTCCCTCGCCACCGTCTCGGAACAGGGTCTTCAGGTGGTGGCGAAGAAGAAGATCTTCTTCGGCCACCAGTCGGTCGGCTATGACATGGTCCAGGGAATCGCCGATGTCACCAGCCAATACCCGGCCATAACCCTGCGCGTGGTGGAGTCCGCCGACCCGGAAGTGTTCGCCGCGCCACTGCTGGCGCACGCCCGGGTGGGAAGGAATGCGGACCCGGAGTCCAAGATCCGCGAATTCGGCCAACGCGTGCGGGCGGGCATCGGCGGCCGGGCCGACATCGCGACGTTCAAGTTCTGCTACGCCGATTTCGAGCGCCACACGGACGCGGAGCGCGTTTTCGAAATCTACCGGGCGGCCATGGCGGAGCTGGCGGCCGCCTACCCCGGCACGCGGTTCGTACACATCACCGTGCCGCTGAAGGCCACCTCGCGGGGCTGGAAGACGCAGATCAAGAACCTGTTGGGCCGCCCGCACGCCTTCATCCCCGACAATGCGCGCCGGCAGGAGTTCAACGAGCGGATGCGGAAACAGTACGCCGGCCGGGAACCGTTGTTCGACCTGGCGGCGATTGAGGCTACCGACAGCGACGGGAGCCTTTCCTTCGACAAGTTCCAGGGGAAGGCCGTCCCCTCGATGGTGAACGCCTACACCTATGACAGCGGCCACCTGAACGAGCGCGGGCGCCGGCTGGTCGCCGAGCGTTTTCTCGCCCTGCTGGCCTCGCTGTAACTACGCCACCGGCTTGGCCGGCTCCAGCCGCTGGCGCAGCACCGACTTCACCACCTTGCCGTGCGCGTTGGTGGGAAGCCGGTCCAGCACGAACACCTGCTTGGGGACCATGTGCCGGGCCATGTGGGCGCGGCAGTGCTGCAAGACATCGCCGGCGGACACCTGCGCTCCCTGGCGCAGCGTGACGAAGACCAGGATCGATTCCCCTTGCAGCTCGTCCGGCTGGCCGATGGCGGCCGCAGCCACCACCTCCGGCATCTCCAGCACCTTGGCCTCGATCTCCTGGCTGCTGACGCGGTGGCCGAGCGACTTGATGAAATCGCTCTTGCGGTCCACGATGAAGATGAATCCCTCCGGGTCGACGGTGGCCAGGTCGCCCGACCGCAGGCAGCCGTCCACGAACTTCTCCCGCGTCGCCTCCGGGTCCTCGAAATAGCCGGGGGAGATATTGTCTCCGCTGGCCACGATCTCGCCCACCTCGCCCGGTTTGACCTCCCGGTTGGATTCGTCCACCACGCGCAGTTTCACGCCGGGGATTCCCCGGCCGATGGAACCGAGCTTGGAGGGCAGCAATTCCGGAGGCAGATAGGACAGGCGGGCGGTGGCCTCGGTCTGCCCATACATGGTGAACAGGCGCGCTTCGGGCAGCGCGGCCATCAACTCGCGCTGGAACACGGGCTGGAGCTTTCCGCCGGCCTGCTGCACCTTGCGCAGCGAGGGGAACCGGCGGGTGGGGAAGGAACTGTTGCGCAGCAGGGTCTGAAAGGTGGACGGCACGCCCGCCACCCCTGTGCATTCGGCGGCCTGGAGCAGATCCAGGGCGGTCTCCGGATAAGCGAAGGTGTTGCAGAGCGCCAGCGATCCGCCGCTTCTTAGATGCGTGTGGAGCAGGGAAGTGCCGAAGCAGTAGTAGAACGGCAGGACCACCAGGATTCGCTCGCGGCAGTCCAGCTCCAGGTACTCGACGATCGAGTCGGTGTTCGCCTGGATGTTGCGGTGGGTGATGCGGACCGCGCGGGGCAGGGCTGTGGTGCCCGAAGTCAGCATCAGGGCGGCGTCCTGGTGAATGTCAAACGTGGGCGCTTCCGCGGGCCAACAGGACGGGCCGTCCTCCCGCAAGGCCGCGTCGTTGATCCGGATCAGCTCGGGCGCCAGGATGGGAGCGAATTTCCGCTCCAGGCGCTTCTCCAGGCACATCGCCCGGCAACGGAGGAAGCGTTCCTTGCGCTGGAGATCGTCCGGCGTCAGGACCGTGGGGAAGGGAACCGCCACGGCGCCCAGTTTCAGCGTGGCCAGATAGGAGGCGATCCAGAAGATCGAATTCTCGCCCAGGATACCGACGCGGTCCCCGGCGGCTACACCCCGCGCCGACAGTTCTCCCGCCATTCGCCGGCACGCCTGCCGGAGGTGGGCGTAAGTGTGGCTCTCCGCGCGGGTGACCACGGCGATCCGTTCGTCCTCAGCGGTCTGTAACAAGTAGTCAGCGGTGTTCAAACCCGTGGCTCCCCGGCGACGTCGGTCGTCCGGTTCAATGAGAATTTCTCGTCCGAAGTCTAAGATTTTGGTGCAGCCCAACCCACGGTGGTAGCCTGGGCCTCGCCTCCGAGGCAAACGCGCAACTGCTTTGCCACTTCCGTGGCGAAAGCGGTGGCGCTGTCCAGGACTTCCGGCGCCGGCGGGACGATAATGCGAACACTGGAGTTGGAACTCCGGCTTTCCAACAGCGCGTCGCGGAACAGCAGGATCTTCCCCAGGTACTCGTTGGCGACGATGCGGTTCCTGGATTGATACCAGTACAACAAATTGAGCTGCGATCCCGCGTTTTGGATCACGTATCGGTTTACTTCCACCGGCTGTCCGTCCAGCTTCAGCCAGAGCGCGGCCCGGTCCCGGATCTCCCACCCGTTGCCTGGCAGGCAGGTTTTAGGGGAATGCACCGCCCGGCCGCCCTGCTGGGAAGCATAGAACGCGATGAACAGCTCCAGGCGGTCTCCGCCCCGCTGATAGGCGCGGGCCAACACCCGGGTCGCCGCCAGGGTGGAGAGTACGTCCGGTTCCACGGGTTCGTCCGCCACCCACCTCCAGCCGGCAAGCTGCCGGGGTATACTTTCCAGGGGCTGGGCCAAGTCCTGGGGACTGCGGAAACGCCCGAATCGAGTCGCCAGGAACGTGGCCGACAGGGCCGCCAGGATGAGGACAAAAGGCCATGGGAAGCGAGTGGGCGTGGATATCTCCTTCATTTTCTGCCTGGTCCCGAAAGGGCGGATTCGGCCCGCACGGGGCTACAATTAGCAGTTTAATCTCCACACCGGCCCGGGCGCGCCGCCGCCTCCCTCCGTCCGGCGAAAATGGCATGAGGATTGCCCTGATAGAGATCTGAGCATGCAAGAAATTGACTCAGGACGACCGCTCCGCCCGAGCCGAACTGCGTGCGGCAAGTGGTTGGGGGTTGTGGCCTGGGCCTGCCTCCCACTGTTCGCGCAACAGGAACCGGTGCCGACCGCTCCGCCCCCGCGGAGCGGATTCACCATCGTCGAGGCGAGCCTGTTCAGCAGCTACTATAGCCTGGGACTGCCGCCCTATCTGATTGGCTCGGCCGCTCCTTCCGTGGATGTCGGATACGACGTCACGGTGGGAGGCGCGGCCACTCTCAGTGTGGCCAGGCCTGGGGAGAGGACCAACCTGGCCCTTCAGTACACGCCCTCCTATACCGCCCGGATGCGTTACAGCGAATGGAACTCCTTCGGTCACAGCCTGACGGCCAACGTCGGCCATTCCGTGTCCAGCCGCCTGCGGTTCGGGTTGGCTGTGGCCGGTTCCATTCGGAACCGGGAGGAGTTTCTGTTCAGCCCCATTCAGACCTCCGCTATCGCGGCGGCTTCCGGCAGTCTGCAAGACCTGTCCCAGGCTCTCTCCGGCGCCGGGGTGGCGACGGGCTCCCAGATGTCGTTGAGCGCCGGAGCCAGCGCGGGCGACACGGCCGCGCAGAGCCTGTTCTTCGGCAACCGGATTCTGACCGCCAACGCCCGCGCCGGCATCGACTACTCGATCACTCCCCGGCTTTCGCTGACCTTCGGCGTTGGAGGCAGCCGCACGCAGTACTTCCGGGACCGCGACCAGGAGATCAGCTCCAGCGCGGTGCTTCCCCAGGTGACGGCGGTCACCGGCGACGTCGGCCTGACCTACTCTTTGACTCCGCGCACCAGCATCGGTTTCAGCGGGGACTCCACGCGCCAGCAATCCCGGCTTCAGGATCTGTTGATCACCAACGGCCGGGTTTCGGTGGAGCGCTCCATGGGGCCGCACTGGTTTGTGAACGGCTCGGCCGGGGGAGGGAATTACCGGGTGCTCCGCCACACCGGACTGGCCTCCGAGCCGCTGCAATACCTGCTCGGCGCGGGGCTCGGCTATCGCTCCTATTCGCAAACCCTGCTGGCCTCCTTCGACCACCGCGTCTCGGACCTCTACGGAGTCGGCGCCACCAACACGCGTTCGGTGAGCGGCTCGTGGCGCTGGGCGCCTCCCCGGCTGCGCACCTGGCTGTCGGCCGCCGTCAGCCGGGTGGAACTCCAGAGCATCGCCTACCCCGCCACCACCTGGCGCGTCACGGGCGAGATCGGACGCGAGATCGGCCATGGATTCGCCCTGGTGGGAGGATATTCGTTTCTGGCCTACTCGAACCTGGTTCTGATGGGCGAAGAACTGTTGGACCAAAGCGCGGTGCGCGTCGCGCTGAACTGGGCTCCGCGTCCGCGAACCGCCGCTCCGGCCGGGAATTGACATGGTTCGGATTCTGAATCAGTACGTCTCGATCAAGAGTATCCTCCTGGTTCTCATCGAAGCCTTCCTGGTCGTTTTCGGGGTTGTGCTGGGCGCCAAGCTGCGTTTCTGGAACGACCCGGAAGAGTTCGAACTCTACATCGCCATGCCCGGTTTCGCCTTCCAGGCGGGCGCCATCATGCTGGTGTTCCAGGCGTGTTTCTTCTACAGCGACCTGTACAGCTTCGCCACGGTGCGGCGCCGTTATGAGACGCTGGCCTGCCTGGGGCAGGCGGTGGGGGGAGCCTCGCTGGTGCTCGGCCTTCTCTACTACCTGGTTCCCGGGCTGCTGATCGGGCGGGGCGTGTTCTTCATCGCGGTCGGCATTGTGTCCTGCACCTTCCTGGTGACCCGGGTGGCGCTGGACGGTTTGTGGCGGCTCGAGGTGCTGAAGGAGAAGACGCTGATTGTCGGCGCCGGAGACCTGGCGCACTCGGTGGCCAAGGAGATCACCTCCCGGCAGGACTTGAATCTCAAGCTCTTGGGGCTGGTTTCCAACAGTGGAGGCAACGGCGACGCCCCAGCGGACTATCCGCTTCTTGGCAAGGCCTCCGATCTGGAGGCCATCGTCGCCGAGCACGAGGTGCACCGGATCATCGTGGCGATGGAGAACCAGCGGGGCGCGCTGCCGGTGCGCGAGCTGGTGCGGGTGCGCGTGCAGGGAGTGCGCGTCGAGGATGCCCATTCCATCATGTCGGCGCTGACCGGCCGCATCTGGCTGGCGACGGTCAAGCCGAGTTGGTTTGTCTTCTCCGACGGTTTCTCCCGCTCGCAGATCCAGTTGTTTCTGAAGCGCACGGGCGACCTGGTGTTCGGGATTCTCGGGTTGCTGATTTCCCTGCCGGTGATGATTGCGACCGCGATCCTGATCCGCCTGGAATCGAAAGGTCCGGTCCTTTACCGGCAGACGCGCGTGGGCCTGTACGGACGGACCTTCGACGTGCTCAAATTCCGCTCCATGCGCACCGACGCCGAGGCCGGCGGCGTGGCCAAGTGGGCCACCAAGGACGATCCGCGGGTGACCCGTGTGGGCAAGTACATTCGCAAGTTCCGGCTGGACGAGTTCCCGCAATTCATCAACGTCATCCGCGGCGAGATGAGCTTTGTGGGGCCGAGGCCGGAACGCCCCGTTTTCGTCGAGCAACTGCGCAAGGAGATCGCCTACTACGACGAGCGCCACTCGGTCCGCCCGGGCGTGACCGGCTGGGCGCAAGTGCGCTATCCATACGGCTCCAGCGTCGAAGACTCCTTCCGCAAGCTGGAATACGATCTCTTCTATCTGAAAAACATGTCCTTCACCTTCGATTGCGCGATCATCTTCCAGACGCTGCGGACGGTGGTCTCGGGCGAAGGGGCCCGGTAGGGCCGGGCGGGTTTTCCGGCGACGCTTTGGTGGGCAACTCGGCGACCAGCACCGGCGGAGCGCCGAGATAGCGCGCCACCAGGCGCTTGCCATCGATCATCATGTAGGCGTGCTCCACCTGCTCGGGGGTCAGATCCAGCACGGGGGCGGCCTCGGCGGCCGGCACTCCGTGATCCCGGGCATAGAGGCAGAGATCCATCTTGTGGTAGGGGAGGGCGAAGTAGAACTCTTCCTGCGACTGTTGCAGGGAGTAGGTGTCGGTGGTGGGCGGGCGGCGCCGGATCTCCTCCGGGACGCCCAGATACCCGGCGAGCTGGTAGACCTGGCTCTTGTACAGGTGGGCGATGGGTTTGAAGTCGGCCGACCCGTCGCCGTTCTTCACGAAGAACCCCTGGTCGTACTCCAGCAGGTTGGGCGTGCCGGCGACCGCGTAGTGAAACCGGTCGGCGTAGTAATACTCCAGCATCTTGCGCGTGCGCTGCTTGAAGTTGGTCGCCGCCACGATGCCGAAGTAGGCCTCCGGCGTCAGGCGGGTTCGCGTCTGGGTCCCATCGGGCGCCTGCACCACAATGGAGAAAAGGGCATAGCGGCTTTCTTCGCGGACGTTGGGCACGACGATCTTGCTCTTGTATCCCTCGCCATACTCGGGGACCACCGCGCGGATGGCCTGGTCGCGGCGCTCGTAGCAGCGCGCCGCCGCCAGAATGGGGGCGATGTCCTCGCACTCGGTGCGGATGCCGATCGATTCGGCGAGCAACCGCCCCAGCCGCAGGCTTTCCGGGTCGGAATCCCGCTCCGGCATGAACAGGCCCAGCACCCGGTCCTTTCCCAGGGCCCGCGCGCACAGGGTGGCCACCACGCTGCTGTCGATTCCCCCGGACAAGCCCACCACCGCGCCGCGGCGCCGGAACTGCTCCCAAACCACGCGCCGGATGCCGGCCTCGATCTGTCCGGCCGTGGCCGCCG
>CAYOTD010000113.1:0-10606 GCA_964406685.1 uncultured Solibacteraceae bacterium
TCTCGTGCCCGATCTCCTTGCGCACCGCGCCGATCAGCATGTCGGCGTACTCGATCTCCGACCGGCTCAGGTCGCGGTTGTACTCGTCGGTTTCGTATGGCGTGGGCACGTCGACGTCGAACTTGAGGATGCGGAACCCGCGCGCCACCACGGCGGCGGCCTGGGCGGCGTAGCCCTCCGCGGTGAGTTGTTCCTCGTCGCGCGCGTCCCAGCCGTGCCGCTTCAGGTGTACCAGGCTGGGGACCTGCTCGACCGGGCTGTCCGTCATCCACGCCGGCGTGCGCGGGATCAGCAGCGGATCGATGCTGTTCAGCGCCGTCCCTGCGTGACAGTCGGCGTAGATGCGCACCTCGTCGCGGTACTTGCCGCCCAGGATCTGCCAGATGGGCATCTTGTGCCGCTTGCCGATCAAATCCAGCAAGGCGGCCTCGAGGCCCAGGATGGCGTGCAAGGCGATGCCCGGCGAAACGTGTATGGCGCTCAATCTCATGCGCCGCATAATGCGGTCGATCGAGGCCGGGTCCTCGCCGATCAGCAGGCGCGCATACTCGCGGATGACGCCCGTCAGCCCCGGCGCCAGGAACGCCTCGCCGTACCCGGTGACCTTCTCGTCGGTTTCGATCTTGACAAAGTTCCAGTTGAAATTCGCTTCCAGAACGGCCGTAGTGACTCGCGTGATCTTCATCGAACCTTCAACGTAACAGGTTTGGCCGTCGCGCCGCCCGGCGGCGCCCTTCGCCGGAGTCCTGTCCTTGGCTTCTGTGTCATTCAAGTTCCACATGCCGGGTCCGATTTCGTGGACGCGTGCACGAATACAATCGGCATTTTCCCGTATGACATTCTTACTCCGGTAACGTAGTGCGTCGGCAGAGGAATGAACCCTGACAATTGCTACATTCTTGTCCGGTTATTACCCGGAAATTCGAACCTTAAGATCTTGTTGAGTGCAGAGACTCTTAGATAAACTCGTCGCCGATGCGCGCAGCGTTCCCGATCGGCTTGCTTTCGTGTGCTCTTTCCGCTCCCATTCTGGCGGGGCAGACTCTTTCGTTCACTCTCCAACCGGCGGCAGTGACGGTGAAACCGGGCGCCCAAGCAGTGGTGCGGCTGACCGTGACTGCCGCAAAAGGGAGCTCGGCCGCCATTGCATTGTCGGCAAGCGGTCTGCCGGCAGGAATCAGCGGCGACTTCGCGCCGAAAGCGCTCAATGGCAGCGGAACGAGCGAGCTTCGGCTGAGAACGGCTGCGACTCTTGCGGCGGGACGGTATTCGCTGACGATCGCCGCGAAACAAGGGACCCAGGCTGCCGAAAAGACTCTGGTCATCGAAGCATCGCCGAGCGCGGATTTCAAGTTGCAGGCCGGGACCCCGGTGCTGCGCTTGGTGCGGAACAAGGCGTCCGGGCTTGTCAAGTTCGAAGACCATCCGGCAGGAAGAACGGACATGACGCTGGCGGTGGAGAGCGCGCCCTCGGGGGTATCGATTGCCCTTGCCTCAGGCACGCTTGCGGGCAGCGGAACGATCTCGTTTGCGGTAACGGCCGGCCGGGCGCCGGTGTACGGGAGGCATTTGATCCGGTTGAAGGCGACCAGCAACGCGGTTGTGAAGACCGTGGATTACGTGCTGGTTGTCGATCCGCCGCGGTTCGAGATTGCCATGCCGGCGCGGGCACGGAGCCTGAAGCGAGGGGGTTCGATCCGCGAAGTGGTTTCGGTGCGGTCCTCCACGGGTTTCGAAGGAGTGGTGCGGCTCAGCGCGGCGGGCCTTCCGGCGGGAGTCACGGCGCGGTTTGAGCCGGCGACGGTCAAGACGGGTGGAGCGGCGGTGATGATCCTGACGGCGAGCCGCATAGCCGCGGCCGGCAGGATCGCCGTTCAGGTGGCGGGCGAAAGCGGAGGGACCATCCAGAGCCAGACGCTGCTGCTGGCGGTGGGCGAACCGGACTTCGACCTGACGGTGACGCCGGCGACGCGCACCATCAAAGCCGGCGATGCGTTCACGGCGACGGTGGGAATCGCGCCGCAGAACGGATTCGACGGGACTGTGACGCTATCGGCGAGCGGCCTGAATGCCGGCTCGACGGTCACCTTCACACCGGCAGTGCTGAGCGGGCAGAGCGACAGTCAGATGCAGGTTAGCACTCCGCCGACTCTGGCGGCGGGCACCTACGTGTTGACGATCACGGCGGTGGGCGGGAGCACGGTGCACACGGCGGCGATGACGGTCGTGGTGTCGGACATTCCGACGTTCGCGGTGTTCTGCAATCCGCAGACGCACCTCCTGCTGGCCGGATACTCGACAACACTGACGGTGCAGTTGCAGGCGCTGAACGGGTTCGACGGTGCGGTGCAGCTCTCGGTGGCCGGGCTTCCCGATGGCGTGCAAAGCAGCTTCCAGTCGCAGGGATACCCGTGGGGCTTCAGCGGAGCCATATCATCAACGCTGACGCTGACGGGCCTGGCGAACCTGGAGCCCGGAACGTACCCATTGGCCATCACGGCGGCGTCGGCGGACGACGTGGACGTGGCGGAAGTGGTGCTGATGGTAGCGCGGCCGCTGAACGCGCCGTGGACATCGCTGGATGTCGGATCGGTATCGCAGGCGGGCGCCTCGGGCGTAGCCGCGGAGGTGGGGACATTCGTTCTCCAAGGCTCCGGAGTAGGCGTCACTCGCGAGAACGACGGTTTCCATTACGCCTTCCAGAATCTGAATGGCGATGGCGAGATTGTGGCGCGGCTGACGGGCTTGCAGGATGCGGGTTCCTCCAGCATTGCGGGGGTCATGATCCGGGCGGGAATGTCTCCCGGCGCGGCAAATGTGTTCGTAGGAGTCCGGGCGGCGGGGGTGGCAGCGTATCACAGCCGGCCCAGCCTGCATGCGGATACGAGCGTGAGTTACTGGTTGGCGGGTGCGCTGCCGCGGTGGGTCCGTCTGGTGAGGGAAGGAAACCTGTTCACCGGCTACGTCTCTCCGGACGGGGCAAGCTGGACTCAGTTGGGGACTCCGGCCACGATCCCGATGCAGGGGACGGTGTCTATCGGCCTGTGCGCGACGGTAAGCGGCAGTGGAATGGTGCGGGCGCTGTTCGACAACGTGCAGGTGCTCAATGAGAACGGGTTCCTGTTGAGCGCCGCGCCGGGGGCGACGGTGAGCGGGAGTACCGTCGCCTACTCGCTGAGAGTGAGCGGCGTGGGCGGCTTCAACGGAACCGTGACGCTGAGCGCGACAGGAGGACCGGCAGGGACCAGCTTCTCCTTCCTGCCGGCCACGCTGGCGGCTTCAGGCGTTTCGACGCTGGTGGCCACGCCTCCGGCGGGCGTGGCGCCGGGCACGTACGCCATCACAGTGACCGCGCAGAGCGGCGGCACGGTGCGGACGGTCCCGCTGTCCCTGCTGGTGAGCGCGACGGGTACGAAGTATTGGGCCAGCCAGGACATCGGAGCGGTGGGGGCGACCGGATCGAGCACAGTGAGCGGGAGTGGCGTATTTGACGTACAAGGTTCGGGTAGTCGGATGGGAGAGTACGCCAACAGGGCGGAGTCGTTCCACTTTGTCTACCAGCCGCTCAGTGGCGACGGGGAAATCGTAGCGCGTGTGAACCCGTACCAGGTGTCTTACTCACGCAGCTTCAGTGGAGTGATGATTCGTGGCGCACTGTCGGCGGAGGCCGCGCACGCGACGATCGGTTTCGAGCCCTCGGGGAGGGCGAGATGGGTGTACCGGACCGCGCCCGCGGAGGACGACGGCGAGGTGGACGGAGACACCGTGGCGCTGCCGCGCTGGGCGAAGGTGGTGCGAAGCGGGAACGTGTTCACAGGCTTTGTCTCGCCGGACGGATCGGTGTGGACGCAACTGGGGAGCGCGGTGACCATCCCGATGAGCGGGCCGGTCTATGTCGGCCTGGCAGTGTGCGGACGGGGCGACCCGAACCCGGCACGGGTCACGTTCGATTCCGTCACGATTTCGGCGCCGCGTCCCTTCGTCCTGCAAGTCTCGCCGGTGGCGAACCTGGTGGGTTCCACCGTGACGCACGCGGTGACGGTGCAGGCGCACAATGGATTCACCGGCCAGGTGGATCTGAGTGTGACGGGCTATCCTACAGGCTCGGCGGCGGCCGTGAGTCCGGCCGCGCTGACCGGCGGCGGTCTGGCACTGCTGGAGGTGAATCCCGGCACGGCTACCCCCGGCCGCTACATCCTGAGCGTTACGGCAATCTCCGGCGCCTTCTCGCAAACGGCGCAGGTGGCGGTGACGATTCCGAACCCCGTAACGGGGCCATGGGAGCCCGCTGACATTGGCTCACCAGGGATCGCGGGCGTCAGCACCCTGACCAACGGAACCTACACGCTCAAAGCGTCCGGTGATCGCATCGACCGGTCGTGGAACGACTACGACTCGTTCCACTTCGTGTGGCAGAAGGTGAAGGGAAACGCAGAGATTGTGGCGCGCCTGGTAAGCAAGACCGGCGGACAGGCGGGCCTGATGATGCGGGAGACGACGGACGCCGGATCGAAAAACATCTTCCTGATGGTGGACTCGGACAACTACGGGCGCGCCGCGTGGCGTTGGGCCCAGCCGGGGGACGGGGTGAATCCGAACGGAGTGCCCGCGGCAACTCCGCGTTGGCTGCGGCTGCTGCGCGCAGGTAACACGGTGACGGCGTTTCTGTCGGAGGATGGCACGGCCTGGACGCCCACCTCGGTGCTGAACGGCGTGCCGGGAACGGAAGAGATCCTTGTGGGGCTGGCGGCCACGGCGCTGAACAACTACACCACCATCACGGCGGTTTTCGACAACGTCACCGTAACCGCCTCGCAGAGTTACTTCCTGACCTGCGACGAGGGCGCCAGCGTGTCGGGCGGAGCGGCAACCTACACCGTGTGGGCGCATCCGACGGTGGGGTACAGCGGTGCCGTGAATCTCTCGGTGAGCGGTCTGCCGACGGGCGCGACGGCGAACTGGTCGAACTCCTCAATCCCGCTGGGAGGAGGCGGACCTTCGGCCAGCGCGCGGCTGACCTTGACCGCACCGGCGGGCCTGGCGGCGGGAACCTATCCGGTGACCGTGACGGCAACCGATGGCGCCCTGACGCGGACGGTCACGATTCCCCTGCGGGTAATGGGCACGCCGGCGCAGGCGCTGGCGGAGCAGGACATCGGCGGGGTGTGGTTGCAGGGAACAACGGCGTTCGATGGGACGCAGTTCACCATCACCTCAGCCGGGTCCGGCCTGAACTCCTACTACTCCCGGGCGGACCGGTTCCGGTTCGTCTGGCTGCCGCTGAGCGGCGACGGAGAGGTGGTTGCACGGCTGGTGAGTAAGACCGGCGGACGCGCCGGGGTGAGCATCCGGCAATCGCTGGACACAAACAACGTCAATGCTTTCGTGCAGGTCGACGAGAGCAACAATGGACGATTCTCGTACCGGCCGGCCCCTTCGGAGTATCCTACCCTGCCCAGCGGCAGCTCGGCGCCGGCTCCGCGCTGGCTGAGGCTGCTGCGCCAGGGCAACAGCTTCTCGGGATACCTTTCCACGGATGGCACGACGTGGACACAGACCGGTTCGACTGTAACGGTGGCGATGGGAACCACGGTGTACGCGGGCCTCGCGTTGGGCTACAAGGACGAGACGCCGGTAACGGCGGTCTTCGACAACTTCCGCGTCACGCCGGTGGGGTCATTCCTGCTTTCCATCTCCCCGGCCGCTCAAACCGCTCCGGTTGGCGCGGTGGTCACGTACACCATTCCCGTCACCTCTGTGAGCGGCTTCGCCGACCCCGTCGCTCTGTCGGTGTCGGGCGTGCCCACGGGAGCAAGCGCGGTCATCGTGCCCAACCCGGCTCAGCCGGGAACTACGGCCCAACTTAGCGTGGGCTTGAGTGAAACGACGCCGGCGGGCGTCTCCACCCTGACGGTGACCGGAGTGTCGGGCTCGCAGACACGCTCCGCGCAGGCCACTCTGACGGCGCTGGCGACCGGGTTCAGTGTGACCGCGAACCCAACCGGCAGGACGATCCGGCCGGGCAGCAGCGGGACTTACGCCTTCACGGTGACGGCCCAGGGCGGTTTCAACCGTGACGTGACGTTCCAGGTACAGAATCTGCCGGCCGGCGTCGGGGGCAATCTCTCGCAGGCAACGATTCATGGCTCCGGGGCCACCATGCTGACGGTTTCGGCGGCGCCGGGGGCGCCCACCGGTACCAGCAGCTTCCAGGTTCTGGCCAGCTCGGGCGGGCAAACGCAAACGCTTTCTCTGTCGCTGACCCTGACCAACAGCGCCGACTTCGTGCTGACGGCGGACCAGGCCACGCGCACCGTGCGGCCGGGCGCGGAGGTAAAAATCGGAGTCTCGGTGGAGTCCCTCAACGGATTCCACGGCGGGATCGCGCTGGGTGTGAGCGGGCTACCTTCGGGTTCAACGGCTTCCTTCGCTCCGGCTACTCTCGTCTCGGCAGGCAGTTCGGTGCTGACCGTGGTGCTTCCCGCCGACGCTCCCGCGGCGCCCTTCCCCCTGACCATCCGGGCCACAAGCGGCAGCACAACGCGCACCGCGGCGACGACGCTGCTGATCGACGCCCGGGCGGATTTCTCGGTGGCGGCAAGCCCGGCGGCGCAGACGGTGAATGCGGGTCAGACGGCCACATACGCCGTCACCGTCGAGAAGACGCGCGACTTCGCGGGCGAGATCCGGCTGGGAGTGCTCGGTTTGCCCGCCGGCGTCACGGCGGCGTTCTCGCCCGCGGTGGTCACCGGCTCGGGATCTTCCACGCTGACGCTCACCACGACCGCCGGCGCGCCGGCCGGCACGTTCCAACTCACGGCCACCGGGACCAGCGGCTCGGTGGTCCGCTCCACCAGCCTCGGGCTGGAGATTGCCAGCAGCGCGGACTTCACTCTGACCGCGGTCCCGGCCAGCGTGTTGGCGGCGCAGAGCGCGGTGACGCCGTTCGCCGTTACCATCACCGCCACGGGGAGCTTCGATTCGCCGGTCACCCTGCAAGCGGCGGGCGGCCCGGCGGGCGCGGGCATCAGCTTCGCCCCGGCGGTCATCCAGAAGAGCGGGACGAGCGTGATGACGGTCACGGTGCCGGCCGCGGCAATGCCCGGGGACTACACAGTGACCATCACGGCCACCGGCGGAGGCCGGAGCCATCAGACTTCGGTGGTGCTGCAAGTGCGCGCGGCGCAGCAGTACGAAGCCGAGGCGGCGGGCAACACGAACGAAGGCACGGCCTCGGTGGTGAGTTGCGGCGCCTGCTCGGGCGGCGCGCTGGTCGACAACCTGGGCAAGAACAGCAGCGGGCAAACGGGCGCTCTGACGTTCAACGGCATCACGATCGCGTCTTCGGGACGCTTCGCGATGACGGTCTACTACGCCAACGGCGATGCGGCGCCCCACTCGGCGCTGATCTCCGTGAACGGCAGCACGGGGACGCTCTCGCTGCTGGCGCCCTCCAGCGGCGGTTGGACCCGCATCGCCTCGGCCACGCGAGAGATCACGCTGCGGGCCGGCGCGAATACCATCCGGTTCAGCAACCCGGACGGGCGCGCCCCGGCCATCGACCGCATCACACTGGTGCAGACGGCCACCTGCTCGCCCGACCCGCTGGACGTGATCCTGGTGATGGACCGGTCGGGCTCGATGCAGGGCACGCCCATGGCCAACGCCAAGAACGCCGCCAAGGCGTTTGTGGATCTGCTGGATCCGGCCGCGGACCTGGCGGGACTGGCTTCCTTCTCCAGCAGTGCAACTCTGAACTGGCAGCTTGGCTCCGGCTTCGCGGGACTGAAGACGGCCATAGACGGCCTGTCCGCCTCGGGCGGGACCTACATCGGCTCCGGCATCTCCACCGCCAGCACCGAATTCGAGAGCGCCCGGCACCGCGCCAACGCGGGCAAGGTGATGGTGGTGCTGACCGACGGAGTGGACAGCCCGCCCAACCCGGGCACGGTGACCGCCGCTAACGCCGCCAAAGCGGCGGGCACGCGGCTGATCACCATCGGATACGGCACGAACATCGACGCGGACTTCCTCCGCGGCCTGGCGTCATCGCCGTCGGACTACTACGCCTCGCCCTCGACGGAGGAGATCGCGGCGGTCTACGCCTCGATTGCGACCTCGTTGTGCCGGCCGCCGAACGCGGCGCCGGAGGTGAGCGCGGGACCCAATCACGCAGTGGGGGTCAACCAGACGGTCACGGTGGGAGGCGCCGCGGCGGATGACGGTCTGCCGGCGGCGGCGACACTGACCTACACCTGGTCGCTGACCGGCGGCCCGGCCTCGGTCACCTTCAGCACACCGAACGCGGCCGTCACCGAAGTGGTCTTCCCGGCGGCGGGCGTCTACACGGTGCGGCTGACGGTGAGCGACGGCGAGCTCAGCAGCTACTCGGAGGCCTCCTACACGGCGATGGCCGGCGGGACGGCGCAGTTCGAGGCGGAGTCGTCCACCAGCATCCTGGCGGGCGGAGCGCAGGCGGTGGTCTGCGCCGCGTGCTCGGGCGGGGGCCGGGTGGATGGCATCGGCGCACAGGGCGGATCGGCGCAGGGCTCGGTGACATTCCAGGTGACCGTCGCCTCTCAGGGCTACTACACCCTGAACGTGTACTACTCCAACGGCGACAGCGTGGCCCGTACGGCACAGGTGAGCGTAAACGGCGACAGCACGACCCGGGCCTTCGGCGCCCCGCCCACGGGCGGGTGGGAGATCATCCAGAGCGCGCCGCTGACGGTTTCGCTGGTGGCCGGCGCCAACACGGTGAAGTTCAGCAATCCGGCCGCGGCGGGACCCTCCATCGACCGCATCGAACTGGTCTTCGTGGCCGACCCGGTTTGCACGCCGGGAGCCATCGATGTCGCGCTCATCATGGACCGGTCCGGCTCGATGTCGGGAGATCCGCTGCTGAAGGCCAAGGCGGCGGCCAGGCTCCTGATCGACCAGCTTCAGTGGCAGACCGACCAGGTGTCCCTGTTCTCCTACGCCAGCGATGCGGTGACCCACAACCTGCTGACCCACGACGGCGCGGCGGTGAAACTGGCGGCGGATGCCATCGTGGCGGGCGGCTCGACCTTCGCGGCGGCGGCGGTCGCGGCGGCGCGCACGGAACTAACCGGGCCCCACCGGACGGCGGGAAGCACGCAGGTGCTCGTCCTGCTTACCGACGGGCAGATCGAGGATGCGACGCAGACCACGACGGAGGCCAACACGGCCAAGGCGGCGGGCATCCGCATTCTCACCATCGGGCTGGGCGACGTGAACCAGTCCTATCTTCAGTCGCTGGCCTCCGCGCCGTCGGATTACTACTACACGCCGACGCCCGCGGGACTGGCAGCCATCTACCAGGCGATTGCCACCAGCCTGTGCCGGCCGCCCAACCAGGCGCCCTTTGTTTCGGCCGGAGTGGACCGCTCGGTGGTGCTGCCGCAGCCGCTCGCCTTGCAGGGCGTGGTGGCCGACGACGCGCTGCCCGGCGGCGTGGGCCTGACAGTGCGGTGGACGAAGGTCGGCGGACCCGGGACGGTGACCTTCACGCCGCCGGACGCTGCCTACACGACGGCATCGTTCAGCGCGTCGGGCCTTTATACCCTGGAACTCTCGGCCGGCGACGGCCAGAAGAGCGCTTCGGCGCAGGTGAAGGTGCAGGCCGTACCCTCCGGGGCGGCGCAGACCCTCACGCTGGAGCCTTCCGGCATGGGGCCGAACCTGACCGGGACCTCGCAGGTGGTGCGCGCGCGCCTGCGGGATTCCGCCGGCGCCGCGGTGGTGGGCGCCCAGGTCAACTTCCAGGTGAGCGGGCCGAATGCCACCTCCGGCAATGCCATCACCGGCTCCGGCGGCGTGGCCGAGTTCACCCTCCTGGGAGTCAACCGGGGCATGGACACGATTCTGGCCTCGGTCGCCG
This sequence comes from uncultured Solibacteraceae bacterium, assembly GCA_964406685.1. Taxonomy (GTDB): domain Bacteria; phylum Acidobacteriota; class Terriglobia; order Bryobacterales; family Bryobacteraceae; genus JACQZT01. The sequence continues at coordinate 9,902 of CAYOTD010000113.1, forward strand.
GCGGCGCCACGGCCGGCGGCACGGTGGCCTGGACCTACCCGGCCACGGCGCTCTCGGTGTCGGCGATCCGCGGCCGCATCTATTCCAGCCAGAACAGCTACAGCTTCTCGATGTCGCCGGGCGAGCAGCCGCTGTTCGAGCGCTGGTACCCGACCGTGTCGTTCAACACGTACCTCAGTTGGATCGCCTCCAACGCATCGGGAGTGACCTATCAAACCCGGCCGCTGACCTATGTCGGGTCGGACTTCGCCAACGCGTACACGGGCACTATCCAGGTCTCCGGCAACGGCTATGCGGCGGACCAGGGGAGCCTGTCCATGTACAAAGGCGTCTACACCGGGACGCTGCTGGCCACGGCGGCGGGCGACTACACCCTCGAGATCCGCTCGGAAGGCGGCATGCTGTTCGGCGTGGGCAACGGGGCGCAACGCGTCAGCGGCCCCATGGAGGGCGTCCCTGCCAGCGGTATCACCTATTTCTCCGGGCTGCCCATCATTGCGGGCGCGAATCTGGCGGAGGGCGACCATACCGTAGTGGTACGCCTGCCGGCGCCGGGCGCCTATCCCTTCGAGCTCGACCATATCATGGGAAGGTACTTCGGCAACCTCATCCTGCGCGTCACCAGCGCCGGGACCACGGTCATCGTTCCGCCGGCGGCGCTGCTGCGGATGGCTCCGTTCGGCTCTCTCAGCCGGAACCGGAACG
>CAYOTD010000114.1:0-10441 GCA_964406685.1 uncultured Solibacteraceae bacterium
GGCATCGTCAGCCGGGCGGAAAAGAAACCGAGGGCGACCAGCGCCACCGCCGCCGCCGGTTTCCAGGCCACCGCCGCCGGCCGCCAACTCCAGAACCGGCTCCACCAGCCGGGCCGCTTCGCCGGCGCCTCATCCCGCAGGCGCGACTCCAACTCCTGCCGGCACGACTCCAGCAGACCCGCGGGCGGGACCATCTCCGCGCCGTCCGCCAGCCGGTGGAGGGACTTCAGCGTGTTGAACTCGGCGCGGCAGGCGGCGCAGGCATCCAGGTGCTGTTCCAGCGCCTCCTCCTCGTCGAAGTTGAGCTCGCCGTACAGGTGCAGAAGCAGTTGCCTGTTGGCCGATTCGCACGTCATAGAAAATCTCCCAGCGCCGTCCGCATCTTCTGTGTGGCGCGGAACAGGCAGTTCTTGGCCGCTTCCTCGGTGGTTCCCAGGACCTCTCCGATGGCGCGCAGCCGCATTCCCTGGTAGTGGCGCATCTCGAACACCAATCTCTCTCTCGCGGTCAACTCCGCCAGGATGGCTTCAATGCGATTCCGAAGCTGGCGGCTGTAGATACGCCGCTCCGGGTCGCCGTCGGCGCGCTCCTCGGCCACCGACTCGATGCGGTCCCGGACGCCGTCCGGTGTCTCCAGCGCGCTTGGCTCCTCGCGCCGCACCTTGCGCTTGCGCAAGTGGTCCAGGCACAGGTTGGTGACGATGCGGTGCAGCCAGGTCTGGAAACTGCAATCGAACCGGAAGTTGCCGAGATTCCGGTAGACGCGCAGGAACGCCTCCTGGTAAACGTCGCGGGCGTCCTCCGGCGAGCGGAGCAGGTTAAGCGCCAGCCGCAGCACGGTCTGGTCGTAGCTGCGCACCAGCCGTTCGAAAGCGGCGTTGTCGCCCGCCTGCGCCGCGCGGATCAAAGCCGCTTCGTCCATTGGCCTTGGGGTCGATTCTAGCGCAACAACCTGTGCGGCCACAGTATCCGCCTATCCTCTACAGGTAGACGCAGGCGGAGGAAAAAGGTATCGCGTACCTCAGAACGACAGCCGGGCGTTGAACTGCACGCTGCGGGCGCCGCGAGTGGCGGTGAAGCGGCCGAAACTGCCCGAGTCGATGCCCGTGGTAATGGCAGAGAAGTTGGTATGGTTCAACGAGTTGAACATGTCGCAGCGAAGCTGCAACCGGTAGCGCTCGGTGAACTCCAGATTCTTGGCCAGCGCCAGGTCGAGGTTCCAGAAGCCGGGCAGCCGCAGGGCGTTGCGCCCCAGGGTGCCGAAGTGCGCCGGAGCGCCGCCGGCGCCGATGGGTGTCTTGGCGAAGGCAGCCTTGTTCAGGTACTGGAGCGTGACCTCGGCATCGGCGAGGTAGGCATTGCCGCCCACATAGTCCGGCCGCGTGCTGGCATAGGTGGTGCTCTGCGTGACGTTGAGCGGCGCGCCGGTTTCGGCCGTCAGGATTCCGGAGAACTGCCAGCCGCGCAGCGCCAGCCGGGCGCCCCGCCCGTCGCGGCCGGTGAGCTTGTGCAGCGGCAGTTCGATCAGCGCGTCGGTGTGGAAGTGATGGCGGATATCGAACGGGCTCGGCCCCTTTTCGCCGCGGATGTTGTTGGTGTCCTGCGGCGGGTTGGGGTACCCGATGTTGGCGGCGTTGCTGAAGCTCTGCGTGTTCGCCCAGGTGTAGACCGCGCCGGCCTGGAAGCCGTGCGCGAAGCGCCGGCGCAGGGTGTTCTGCCAGGCGTTGTAACGGACGCTTTCCGAGCCGTCGTAGTAGTTGTACTCCGAGTAGGCCGGATAGGGCCGTTGACCGGTGACGGGACTTACCTGGTTGATCTTGCGCACCACATTGGCGTGCACGGCATGGTTGCCGACGTAGGCCGACTCGATCGACAGGTCCTTGGCGACCTCCCGCGACACGCCGAGGGTCCACTGGAAGCTGTAGGGCTGCGGGAAGTGCTGCGAGATCACCGTTCCGGAGATGGACGCACCGCCCTTGACCAGCGGCAGGATGGCGGCGTTGGTGGTGGGATAGCTGATGCCGTACTTTTTGGCCTCGGCCGCGCTGAACACGGTCCGGTTGGGTTCGTCGATGGCGTTTTGCACGATCTCCACGGGTCCGCCGAAGTGGTTGTGCGCGCTGGTGAACTTGCCGGCTCCCCAGCGGATGGCGGTCTTCGAGTCCACCGACCAGGCAAAACCCAGCCGCGGTGAGAAGTCCATCCAATTGGCTTGAAAGACGCTGTCGGGGTCGGTGTAGGGGCCGATGCCGAACGGGCCGGTGCGGTTGAACAGCCGCCCCGAGGATTCCCGCGGCACGGAGAAATGATCGTAGCGCAGCCCGGCGTTCAGGATGAGGTTCCGGGTGATGCGGAAATCGTCCTGGATGAAATAGCCGTTGATCCAGTTATAGAGAGTGTAGGGCCGGACGCCGAAGCTGATGGTCACCTGGCTGGGCGAGTTGGCCAGCAGGTCGGCCACCGAGGCGAACTGGAATTCCGGCACGGTCACGTTGTTGCGGCCGGATTTGTAGAGGTGAAACAGGCCGCCCATCTTGATCGAGTGGCGGCCGCGGGTGAGCGCGACAACCTGTTCTCCGCTCCAGTTGGTGCCCAGGTTCTCCATCAACTCGCCCGAGTTGCTGAACCCCAGCGATCCGGTGATGGCGCTGATCCCCAGCGTGTAGATGTGATCCAGCCGGATCCGCTCGTAGCGGTTGTAGCCGTAGCGCGTCTCGGCGCTCCAGGTGGCGGTGGAGTGAATGAAGCTGACCACGCCCTTGTCGGTGCGGACGTCGAAGGTGCGCTTGTTGGCCTCCGAGACGCGCGGGGTGAGCTGGAAGGGCTTGTCGTGGGTGAAGCGCACGGCCAGCAGGTTGCCGTCGCTGACCTGGTAATCGCCGCGGACGCTGAAGTGGTTGCTGTCTTCCTTGCTTGATCCGGCGCTTTGGTAGAAGCCCGTCGTCGCCCCGGCTGCGTAGCTGGAGTTGGGAAGCGGGAAGGTATCGAAGTAGGTCTTCATGGCGGGCACGGCGGCGATCACCCGCTCGCGGAATTCCTTGGTGGGCACGTTGCCGTTGACCGAGGCGAAGGCGCGTGAGCGGTAGGCCTCGAAGACGCCGAACAGGAACAGCTTGTTCTTGACGAGGGGCCCGCCCAGGGAGCCGCCGAACTGGTTGAAGGTCACCGGCGGCCGGGTGGCCAGGAACTGGTTGCGCGCCGCGAAATCCTCCAGCCGGTTGTTCTCGAACAGCGAGCCGTGAAACTCGTTGGTGCCGCTCTTGGTGATCACGTTGACGTTGCCGGACATGGTGGGGCCGCTCTCGGCGGGAGCGATGCCGCTGGTGACGTTGACCTCGCGCACCGCCTCCAGGCTGACGGCCTTGATGTAGCCGAGCGACGCCATGGTTTCGGATTCCCCGCTCCCGGAGGCGTCGGCGCCGTCCACGGTGAAGCGGAACCCATCCTGCGGCAGGCCATTCATCGAGACGGCGTTGTTGGTGACCGTCAGGCCGGCGCCCAGTTGCAGCAGGGTGCTCCAGTCGCGGTTGGCCGTGGGCAGCTCCATCATGCGCAGGGTGTTGACCGAGTGGCCCTGCTCGGCGTTGGCGGTGTTGACCAGCGGGGTTTCGGCGGTGACGGTGACGCTTTCGGTCACCTCGCCCAGGGCGAGGGAGTACTTGAGCCGCACCTCCTGTCCGCCGGCCAGTTCGAGGCCGGTGCTGCGGTTCTCTTTGAACCCGGCGGCGCGGGTGATGAGGGAGTACTTGCCGAACGTGAAAGTGTACTCGCCGGCGGCGTTGGCGGTGGTGTTCCAGGTTCCTCCGGTCTGCTCGTTGGCGATGGTGACGGCGGCTTGCGAGACCGCGGCGCCCGAGGGATCGGTCACGGTCCCGAAGATGGTGGCGGTGTTCACTTGCGCCATAGATGGCGCGGTGAGAATGAAAAACGGGATGGCCCACACCAGGGGCCGGTATCGATTGAGAGACATAACCTCGTTCTCCTTTCAGACTCCTTTGGGTGTGCCCCAGTGCCGGCGGTATTCGCGTCCCAGGAGCCGGTTGGCTTCCGCGTCGCCTGGGATCGTCTCCGTTTTGGGATCGAAGCGGATCGCCCGGCCCGTGCGCGCCACGATGTTCGCCAGGTGGCAGTGCAGGGCCGAGTGGTGGCCGGTTTCGATCTCCGCGTTCGGCGCCCGGCGCCAGCGCACGCAGTCCAGGAAGTTGCGCACGTGGGCCTCGTCTTCGCCCGCGGCCTTCTCGTGCAAGGCCAGCTTGCCGTCGCGGTCGTAGACCTTGAAGCCCCATTCGCGATCCCACTTCGCGATCTCGAGCATGGCGTCGGTCCCGTACACCGCGACGCCGTTCTGGGCGCCGTTCATGGCGTAGGGGTTCCAGATGCGCAGCTCGAACATGAGCAGCTTGCCGGGATAGCTGAAGGTCGCATTCAGGGTGTCGGGCGTCTGCTGGTCGTCGTCGAAGCACAGCTTGCGCCCAATCCCCACGACCTCCTCGGGCATCTCGACGCCGAGGGCCCATCGCGCCATGTCGATCTGGTGCGCGCCGTCGTTGCCCGCGTCGCCGGTGCCGAAGTTCCAGTGCCAGTGCCACTCGTAGTGAAACCGGTTCTCGTTGAACGGCAGAAACGGCGCCGGGCCGACCCAGGTGTCGTAATCCACCTGGGGCGGGGGAGGGCTGTCGGCCTTGCGCCCGATGTCGCGGCGCCTCTGCACGTCCCAGGCTTTGGCCATCAGAACGCGGCCCAGCTTCCCCGACTGCACGTATTCGATGGCGCGGCGCGTGCTCTCGCGGCTGCGCGCCTGCGTGCCGTGTTGCACGATGCGGCGGTGGCGGCGCGCGGCCTCCACCACCAGCCGGCCTTCGCGCGCGTTGTGCGAGCAGGGCTTTTCCAGGTACACGTCCTTGCCGGCCTCGCAGGCCAGGATGGCGGCGGGCGCGTGCCAGTGGTCGGGCGTGGCGACCACGATGGCGTCTATGGTCTTGTCCTCCAGCGCGCGGCGCAGGTCGCCCACCACGCGGGGCCGTCTCCGCCCCGCCTGTTCCACCGCCTCGATCGCCCGGCCGAGCACCCTTTCATCGACCTCGATCAGGCACTCGACGCTGGCGTCGGGGCACTTCGAGAACCCGGCCGCCAGCGCGCGCCCTCTGCCGCGCACGCCCATGACGGCCACGTTGATGCGGTCGGAGGCAGCGGGCGCGCGGCGCGCCGCCAGGGCCGCGGCCGCCGCCGATGGGAAGAAATAGCGCCGGTTCATGGTTGTTGTTTCTCCTTGGCGAAGGCCGCGAACCAGTCGGCAGCCTTCGCCGGCTCCAGCATCCCCGCGTGAATCACCAGGCGATAGCGAAACGTCAGGGTTTGTCCCGCTGGGATGGTCACGGATCCATCCCGAGTCTTGTCCTTGAGAAAATCGTGCTCGCCGAACGGGTTGGCCGCGCACAGGGCGTAGTGGCGCGCGTGCCAGTAGGTGGGGTGCTTGGGGTTGGCCGGATGGTCGAGGATGGTCACTCCGGCTTTCTCGGCCCCGATGGCGGTCGAGTAGTCCACCCAGCGCGCGCGCTTGCCCCAGATGCTTTTCGATCCCGCTAGGCCGTCGGAGTTGGTGAGCACCGCGCCCCGGTCCTCGCGGAACTCGTCGCGCAGGCGCAGGCCGAGAGCGCCCTCTTCCGTGTCGCCGAGCTTCAGCGGCACTCCCCGGCCGGCCTCGATCCGGATTCGCACATCCACCAGTCGAAGCTCTCCCTTCGCCTGGAAGCGGAAGCTCTGCTCGACGGAGCCGAGCACGCGGTTGCCGGGCGCTACCAGTTGGAACCGGCCCGACACCGTGTCCTTGGATGTCTTCGGCTCCTCGACGGGAACGATGCGACCGGTGACTTCGGGGCCCTTGTCACGCCAGAAGTCCACGCCGTTGATGTCGCCGTGGGCGTACCACAGGCCGTGGTGCCAGTTGTGGTCCCGGGATTCGCCTTCGATCTTGTCCACCGGGTAGCCGCGCGTGACCGTTAGCCCGGAGACCGTGCGCAGCGGATGCACAAAGGGTTGCGGCCACTCCGGACCAAAGTAGAGGTTCGAGTAGGGCCGGCCCTGGAGGGAGATCTCGATCCGGCCCGGAGAGGGACGGAACGAGACCTGGGCCTGCGACGCGGCAGCAAGTAAGAGAAGAACTCCGGCTGTCTTCACGGACCGTCCGACCTTCTATCTGTTTTCGGAATACGAAAAAGATTTCGAAAATTCCGAAAGCATGTTATCATGTGCCTTGTGTTCGGTCAACAGTTGTTGTTGTGACGAATTATGGCTTCGCAATCCGAAATCAGAGACCCCGGTTCCAAGAGCATGGTTCTGTCGCTGGCCAAGGGCTTCCGGGTGTTGGAAGTCTTCGATGCGCACGAGCCGGAACTCACGCTTTCCCAGATCGCCGCCCGGGCGGAACTGGACCCGGGAACCACCTATCGGCTGGTGAAGACGCTGGTGATGCTGGGCTATCTGCGGCCCGCGTTGGGCAAGCGATACCGGCTGGGTTGGAAGGTGCTGGATCTGGGGTTCAACGCCATTGGCCGGATGGACATGCACGCCATCGCGCGGCCCATCCTGCGGTCGCTGATCGGCCCGGTGAACGAGGCCGCCAGCGTGGCCGTGCTGGACGGCCCCGAGATCGTCTACGTGGAACGCGTGCAGGTGGCTCTGGGGCGGCTGGGGGTGACGCAGCGGATTGGGGCGCGGCTGCCGGCCTACTGCACGGCGGTGGGGCACGCGATGCTGGCCTACCTGCCGATGGAGGAACGGATCCAACTGCTGAACCAGCGCGAGCGCGTCAAGCTCACACCCAACACGCCGGTCTCGATCGCCGAGATCGAGGCGCGCCTGGAGCGGGTGAGAGAGGTGGGCTACGCGCTGTCGGACCAGGACACCGTGCTGGGCGTGCGCGTGATCGCGGCGCCGCTGTTCGACCGGGACGACCGCCCCTGGGCGGCGGTCAGCGCCGCCGCGCCGTGGATGGTCTGCTCGCTGCCGGAGTTCATCGAAAGCACGGCCGGCGCGGTGGTAAGAGCGGCCGCCACTCTGACGAAGGCGTGGCGGATCTCGGGATCGACCTCGGTTCCGGAACTGGGTTGAGGGAGGCTGGCTTGAACGAAGCGGACATGCGGGTGGGGATCATCGGCGTCGGGCTGGTGGGCACGGCGCTGGCCGAGCGGTTGCTGTCGGCCGGCTACCGCGTCCTGGGCTACGACATCCGCGCCGAACAGAGGGAGGGTCTGCGCCGCCTGGGAGGAGACCCGGCCGAAGGCGCGGCGCCTCTGGCCGCGCGCGTCGAGCGGCTCGTTCTGAGCCTGCCCACCTCCCTCGACACCGCGGACGTGCTGGGCGGGATCGCGGATCGGCTGCGTCCCGGCGCGCTGGTCATCGACACAACCACCGGCGCCCCGGAAGAGGCCGCCGGGTTCGCCGCGCGCCTGGCCCAGCGGGGCGTGGCCTACGTGGACGCCACCATCGGCGGCTCCAGCCGCCAGGTCCGCGCGCGCGAGGCGATCTTCCTCTGCGGGGGCTCGCCGGAGGCGTTTGCCCGCTGTTCGGACCTGTTCGAGCACTGCTGCCGCCGGGCGGTCCATGTCGGTCCGGCGGGCAGCGGCGCCCGCATGAAACTGGTGCTCAACCTGGTGCTGGGGCTGAACCGGGCGGTGCTGGCCGAGGGGCTCGAGTTCGCCCGCGCCTCCGGCATCGATCCCAACCTGGCCCTCGAGATCCTCAAGGACTCCCCCGCCTACTCGCGCGCCATGGATACCAAGGGCCGGCGGATGCTGGATGGGAACTTCGAGCCTGAGGCGCGTCTCTCGCAGCATCTCAAAGACGTGCGCCTGATCCTGGCCTCGGGTGAGAAAACGGGCGCACGGCTTCCGCTGTCCGCCCTGCACCGCGGCCTGCTGGAAGAGGCCGAGCGGGCCGGGTACGGCGCGGCCGACAACTGCGCCATCATCACGTCGTTTCAGAAGGAGCCCCGCCGATGAACGGCGCCCGCTGGTTCGATCTGGCCGTCATTCTGTTCTACATGGGCGTCATGGCCGCGGTCGGGCTGCGGTTCCGCCGCCGCCAGACCACGACCGAAACCTACTTCGTCGCCAAACGCTCGGTGCCTTCCTGGGCCATGGGCCTGTCGCTGCTGGCGACCCTGATCAGCAGCCTGACGTTCGTGGCCTATCCGGGTTCGTCCTATTCCAAGGACTGGTCGCTGCTGGTGCCCGGTTTCCTGGTGCTGGGCGTGCTGATCCTGGTGGGTTCGATCATCATTCCCTTCTACCGGCACGTGGTCGGCATGAGCGCCTACGAGTATTTCGCCAGGCGCTTCGGCCGTCCGGTGCGGGTGTATGCGTCTCTGGCCTTCACCCTGGCGCACTTCTCCAAGATGGGCTTCGTGTTCTACCTGATGGCCCTGACCATCAACAGCATGACCGGGTGGAGCATCGACTACATCATCCTGGTGGTGGGCGCGGTGATGATCGGTTACACGCTGGTGGGCGGGATGGAGGCGGTGATCTGGACCGACGTCATCCAGGCCTTCATCACCTGGGTGGGCGTGCTCGTCTGCCTGGGGTATCTGCTGTTCCTGCCTCCGGGCGGAGCGGCGGCGGTGTTTCGCATCGCGGCTGAAAACGGCAAGTTCTCCCTTGGCAGCCCGGCGCTGGATTTCTCCCAGCCCACCATTGTGGTGCTGATCCTGTACGGGTTCTTCTGGTACCTACAGCGATACACCGCCGACCAGACCGTGGTGCAGCGCTACCTGGTGGCGAAATCGGACCGGTCGGCGTTGAAGGGCGTGGCGCTGGGAGCAACGCTGTGCATCCCGGTGTGGGCCGTGTTCATGCTGATCGGCACCTGCACCTGGTCGTTCTACAAGCTGACCGGAGAGCGGCTGCCGGGCTTCATTACCAAGGCCGACCAGATCTTCCCGCACTTCATCGCCACCCACCTGCCGCCGGGGATGGCGGGGTTGTTCATGGCGTCGCTGATCGGCGCGGCCATGACCATGCTGGCCAGTGACCTGAATTCGCTGGCCGTGGTCGGCGTCGAGGATTTCTACCGGGCCATGCGCCCCGCGGCTTCCGACCGCGACCGGTTGCGCGCCGCCAAGCTCCTGGTGATCGTGGTGGGCGCGCTGAGCGCGTTGACGGCGCTGATCCTGGCGCACACCAAGGGCGGCGCGCTGTCGATGTGGTTCGCCGTTTCCGCCATCGTGTCGGGCGGCCTGGCGGGATTGTTCCTGCTGGCGTTCCTCAGCCGCCGCGCCAGCGGTCCGGGCGCGCTGGTGGGCATCGCCGCCAGCCTCGCGGTTACGATCTGGGCGGTGCTGACGCGCGGTGCGAAGCCGCTGGTGGATCTGGCGCCCTGCAACTTCCCCTGGGACGATCTCATGATCGGCGCCGTGGGCCACGGCGTCCTGGTCGTGGTGGGCTACCTGGCGAGCCTGCTGCTGCCGGCGCGCGCACCGGCCGAGGCCGGCCGCGCCGTGACTCTGTGGGACTGGCTCCGCGACCGCTAGCCCACCGGTTCCAGTTCGATGCGCTTCTGGGCGGGGTCGAGCAGGACCACGCGGAAGGTGCGGACCTGGCCCGAGCGCATTCCGCCGGCCGCCGCGGAGCCGCCCGTTCCCGCGCCGCCGCTCTTCCAGCGGGCGGCCAGCATGGCGGTCATCGACGACAGGTCGGCCTTGGCCGGTTCGGGCTCCTCGGCCGTCTGCTGCGATTTGGCGGGCAGGCGGCAGGCCGCCAGCACGCCGTCGCCCAGCTCCACCTTCACCAGCTTGGCTCCGGCATCCACAACCCGGCCCGTCACCGTGTCGCCGACCTTGTGCTCGGCGATGTACTCGTCGATGCTGGTCGGCTGGAGTTGCTTGATGCCGAGCCGGATGCGGCGCTTCTGGGAATCGACCTCCAGCACCTGGGCGCGCACGGTCTGGCCCAGGGTCAGGGCCTCCTTGGGGTGTTGCAGGCGTTTCTCGGCGCTGATGTCGCCGATGTGGACCATGCCGTCGATGCCGTCGCTCAGGGTCACGAAGGCGCCGAAGGGAGTCAGGCTCGATACCGGCCCCTCCACCACCGATCCCGCTGGATAGCGCTTGGCGGCGTCTTCCCACGGGTCGCCGACCACCTGCTTCAGGCCCAGGGCGATGCGCCGCTCCCCGGCGTTGACGCCGAGGATCTGCACCTCCACCGTCTCGCCGACTTTCAGCACGTCGGCCGGCTTGCGGATCTTCCGGGTCCAGGACATCTCCGACACGTGAATCATGCCATCCACGCCGGGTTCCAGCTCCACGAAAGCCCCGAACTCCGCCAGCCGCACCACCTTGCCCTGCACGCGGGCGCCGGGCTGGTACTTCTCCGCCGCCAGGCCCCAGGGGTCCGGCACAAGCTGCTTCATGCCCAGCGAGATCTTCTTCGTCTCGCGGTTGATC
>CAYOTD010000115.1:0-4842 GCA_964406685.1 uncultured Solibacteraceae bacterium
GTCCTGCTCGCTGCTCGACGCCTCTACCTTGCCGCTGACATGGAACAGGCGCGTGTTGTCGTACTCGGTGACGGCGACGGAGGCGTTCATCCCTTCGCTCACCTCGAGCAGAGTGCCCCGGCGGGAATTGGGGATGCCGAGGTCGCGCCCGTAGGCGATGACCTCCCAGGGCACGGCAGGCTGCGCCCAGATCAGCAGGGCGGCCAGGGGCGCCGCAACCGCGACCACGATCCGGCGCCGCGGCCGGAAGACCAGCAGAGCCGCCGCCGCCGAAAGCGCTGACAGAAGCTGTTGGGAATGATGCGCTCCGATGCCCGGGACCAGGACCAGGCTAGCGCCGGCAGCGCCCAGAATGGCGCCCAGGGTATTCACGGCATACACGCGCCCGGCCAGTTGGCCGGCGTCCTCTTCGCGGCGGGCAGCGACCGCCAGGGCCAGGGGAAAACTGGCGCCCCACAGGCAGGCTGCCGGTAGGACGGCGCAGGCGCAGCGGAGGAGATCGAGGCCGAACCGGAACCAGGGGCTGGCGCGCGGGGAAGGGTCCACGGGCCAGTAGGGCAGGGACCGGGCGAGCAGAAACGCCGCCCACGCGATGGCGGCCACCAGCAGAATCTGGCAACAAGCCAGCGCGGTTCGAGGCCGCACGGCGCCGCGCGACAGCCACGATCCCACTCCGCTGCCCAGACCCAGTCCCAGCAAGAACACGGCCAGGATGATGGAGAAGGTGTAGACGGTGGCGCCCATCATCAGCGAGAGCAGGCGGGTCCATATCACCTCGGCGCTGAGGGCGCACAGCCCCGATACGCCGATGGCGGCGTAGACCGGCCAGGCGCCGGAGGCGGGAGCGGCCGCCGACGCCGGCGGGACGGCCGCCGGAGGGCGATGCGGTGCCAGTACGGCGAGTCCGAAAGCGACGGCAGCAACCGCCACATTGACAGCCGCGGCAGCGACAGTCGCGGCCGCCATGTCGTACACCCGCAGCAGATAGAATCCGGCGAACAGGCAGCCAAACACGGCTCCCGCGATGTTGCCGCCGTAGAAGAAACCCAGCCAGGAGACGCCGTGCGGGGTCGCTTCGGTCCAGCGCGCGATTGCAGGGAGCGATGCGCCCATCAGCAGCGTCGGCGGCAGAAGACAGACTGCGCAGACCAGGCCGCGCAGCAGGATATCCGGCAGTCCCGATCCGGCGCCGCCGGCATAGAGCCGGACCACGGGCGGCACGGCATAGAGCACGGCGGCGCCGAAGATCGCGATTCCCAGCTCAATGGCCGCGTACACCCGCAGCGGATGCCTTCGCGCGGGGACAAACCGCGGCAGAGCGAGGCTGCCCAGGCACATACCGCCCATGTAAGTGCCCAGCAGGACGGCGAGGGACACCGCCGAGGAGCCGATCGACAGTTGCAGCAACTGCAACCAGACGATCTCGTAGATCAGCGCGGAGCAGCCGCTGCCGGCGAACAGCGCCAGCAGCGGCAGCAGAAAACGGCGTGAGGGGAGGGGGGGCTCCGGCGGCATCAGATGCGGCCGAACTTGGCCACCGCTTCCTTGATGCTCTTGAATTTCTCGAGGAAGGGATACATGCGATGCTCGGTTTCGTCAAGCTGCTGGGCGCGCTGGAGCACCTCGGCGGCCTTGGCGCGCGGCACCACCACCACTCCGTCTTCGTCGGCGACGATGATGTCGTTCGGGTTCACCGTGACTCCGGCGCAGTTCACCGGCACGTTGACCCCCGCGAAACGGTAGTGGTTCACCGAAGTGGACGGCACGATGCCGCGGCCGTAGACGGGGAACTGGATGCGCTGGATCTGGGGCACGTCGCGCACGCCGCCATCGACAATCGCTCCTGTCAGGCCGCGGTACTTCATGGTCGTGGCCATCAACCCGCCGACGCCGGCGATATCCAGGCCATCGGGAACGACCATCACGTAGACCGCGCCCGCCGGGGCGGCGTCAATGGCGTCCAACATGCCCTGCAAGGCCGGCGAGCCTTCCTTGTTCTCTTCCCTCTTGAGCTGCACGGTCCAGGCCGGGCCGGCGAACTTGGTCTTGAAGACCGGACGCATGTCGTGGCTCATGTGGGCTCGCTGGCCGTACAACTGCTCGATGGCATCGGCCACCGAGGCGGCCTCGACCAGGCGGAACCCCTCGATGATCGGGTCGGTTGAATGCTGCCCGGTAAGGCTCACGGCAAACAGCGCCAGCACGACGGCGGTCACGGCAACAAATGGCTTCATCTTCCTGCCTCTCCTTATGGGAATAGAATAACCGCATCGCGGGAGCGGCTCAGGAGGCCGCCGCCACGCGATGAATTGCGTTCACCAGTTTACGGTACGGCAGCGCTTCCAGGTTGTCGAAAGCCAGCCACTCGCCGTCGCGCCACGAAGAGTAGTACCAGCGGGCCAGCAACGCCAGGTGCTCTTCGCGCTCGCGGACGCTCGTCCTGGCCGCGGGCAGCGACTCGACCAGCCGCCGCAGGCGATGATCCATCGAGACGATCTCCGCGCCTTGGGCGGCGAGAGGAAACCGCTGTGGCGGCAACCACGCGCCCCGCGCCAGGAACCACAGTTCGACACAGGCGGGTTCGGTGGAGGGCGTCACCGCCACACCCCAGAGCCGGTCGCTGTCGGCGGCCAACTCGTCACGCAGCCGCAACACTTCCTGGATCTTCTGGTAGCGTTTGTGCTGGCGCGCGGCCTCCTCGAAGTCGAGTTCGCGGCTGGCGCGGTCGCGGGCCGCGCCGATGGAGGCGGTAAGCGACCGACCGCCGGTGGAAAGGAACTCCGCCAGCCGCCCGGCTTCGTTTCGATACTCCTCCTCGCCCACCACCGCCTGGCAGGGGCGCAGGCACATGCCCATCTCGCCGTAGATGCAGCCGGGGTTTGAGGGCGACGGCTCGAAATCCTCCTGGCAGCGGCGCACCTGGAACAGATCCAGGCATTTGCCTTCGAACGCCTCGGCGGCGGCGCGGCTGCGGAACGGCCCGTAGGACAGGCTTCTCGCGCCGCCCAGGTGGGAGCTGACCTGCGTGCGCGGGAAGCGATGGGCAAGCAGCAAGCGCACGTAGGGCGGGAGGCGGAGCCGGGTGAGCTTCAGGTACGTCTCGGGATAGTGCTCGCGGGCGAGGCGGTAGAACAGGATCGACGATTCCAGCCGCGACGCGGTGGGCCAGTACTCGATACGCTCGGCCACCCCAACCAGGTTCAGCAGCCGCGAGGAACCGCCCGGCTCGCGGAACAGGCGCATCAGGCGCCGGCGCAGCAGGGCGGTGCGTGCGAGGTAGGGAGCACCCGCGCGCGCCCAGGCCAGAAACACCGCCGGTCGGTTCGGCGCGGTTTCGATGGCCGCCGGGCCGGAGGCGAGGTCGAGCAATCCCGGCGGCGTCACGGCCGCGCTACTCCCTTGGCACCAGGCGAATCATGCTCAGGTTGACGGTGAAGGGTCGTTGGTCGCCGGGCACCCTCCACACGGGAGCGGCGGCAATGTCGACGCGGTAGTCCGGGGCGTCGGGGATGTCGGCTTCCAGCACGAACAGGCCCGGCCGGTCGAGCCTCCAGCGGCCGATCCGTTCGCCGTTGGTCTTGATTTCGATAGTCAGCGGCTGGCGGAGTTCGAGGACCTTCTCATGAACGTGGCCGCGGACGCGCAGGCGCTGCGGACCGGGTTTGACGCGCTCCAGCCGCGCCGACGCCTCGGCGCCGATCCAGCGGAACTTGTTGCCGTAGGGGCCTTCCAGATCATGCCACCCCTGCAAGAGCCGCCCGGCGTGGCTCGGCAGGCTGAAGTCGATGATATCGGCGCGGTCGCCGGGATACAACTCGGCTTTCTCCGCCGAGGGCAGCAGGTTGAACACGCCGCCCTCGTTGGGCGCGCGGTAGCCGCAGGAGGCGCATTCCAGTGTATCCGAGGCCTCGCGCGTCAGAGGCCCGTGACAATCGGGACAACGCAAGTAGCGCTCGAAGCAGTCCAGCGGCGGGAACTCCGCCGGCGCCGTGCCTTCCTTCCGGACTACGGCGGCCAGGGTTCCGCCCAGCAGGCGGGCGGCGCGCCACTCGGAGCGGTAGGGGTCAAGCCGGACCGCCAACTCATGCACGCTGGTTTCGCCCCAACCCTTCGCGCGCACGAAGACCTCGTACTCATGCGCGCCGAAGTGCTTCGAGATCAGCGTGTCCCACTCCTTCAGGCCCATGGAGTGGTTCTGGCGGATGCCGAAGCTCTCCTCCTGCGCCGCCCCGATGACATCGCGCACCAGGTAGCCGAGCAGACCCCAGGACCACAGCTTGCGCTCCCAGGACTTCATCGTCTCGTAGTAAGGACAACGGTAGAGCCGAAGCGTCAACATGCGCTTGAGCGGCTCTTCCGCGAACAGGAACACGCCGCCCGGCGCCAGCACCCGCTTGACCTCGAGGAAGACCGCCTCGATGTTCATGAACTGGCTGAGCATCTGGAAGGCGCAGACCATCTTGAGCGAGCCGTCGGCGAAGGGCAAGTGCACGGCGTCGCCGGCCACGCGCAGCGGGGCGCGGGAAAGCCCCCAGGCATCCTGCAACGCCACGCCGTGACGGAGCGAGTCGGCCGAGATGTCCAGGGCGAAGCCCGCCGCGCCGAACTCATTGGCCAGCATGTAACTGGTGTGGCCGGCGTTGGCGCCGATCTCCAGGAACGGCGTCATGTCTCCCAGGAAGGCGAGATGCTTCTGGATCACCGCCCCGCGGCGGGAGTTCTCTTCGGCGTAAACGCGCATGGCGCGTTCCGGTTCGCCGAGCGAGGCGAAATTGTGAAACTCCACCTCCGCGCGTTTGACGGCCAGCGATTGGGCCTCGGTATTCGTCACGATTCACTTCC
>CAYOTD010000115.1:4852-10403 GCA_964406685.1 uncultured Solibacteraceae bacterium
GATCAGGGTTTCCAGGGACAGGGCCCGCAGGTCGGCTACCAGGATATCGGGCGCATGGGCGGCCAGTTCTTCCGCGCTGCTCAGGCCGGTGGCGACGGCGGCCGAACGGACACCGTTGGAGCGCGCCGCAAGGATGTCGTTGGGATGGTCGCCCACCAGGGCGATGCGGGCATTGCCGTCGATCCACCCCCACCGGCGGGCTTCGCGGATGGCAAGGCGGACCAGTCCGGCGCGGTCGCGCGCCTCTCCGGCAAAGGCCCCGAAGCGGAAGTAGCGGCGGATGCCGGCGCTCTCCATCTTCTTCCAGCCAATACGCGGCAGGTTGCCGGTGACCAGGCCGGCCGGAATGCCGCGGCGGTACAGCCGCCACAGCAGGCCGCGCGCGCCCGGGCAGACCTTCTTTCGCAGGTCCGGGCATCGGCGTGGGAAGAGGAACTGGGCCCGCTCGGCGATGGCGGGCAGGGCGCCGCGGGCCGCTTTCGGGCTCAACCCGGCCTGCCGCAGCATGATGCCGAGGATGTCGTAGTCGAGCATACCCTGGACGGGGATGTGGTCGGTGGTCGCCTCCAGTCCGGTGACGGCGCGCACGGCGTCCACCAGCGCTTGGCGGTGGTGAGGGCCGGCGCGGCGGATCAGAGTGCCGTCGATGTCGAACAGGACCAGCGCCGCGGCCGGCGCTTGTGCCTTCTGGTACATTCTTCCACTACTATAGCGACATGGAATGCCGATTCCCGAACGGGCGCCGGATCCGCCTGGTGGAGGGCGACATCACGCGGGTTCCCGTGGACGCCATCGCCAACGCCGCCAACTCGGCTCTGGCCGGCGGGGGCGGCGTGGACGGTGCGATTCACCGCGCCGGCGGGCCGGCCATCATGCGCGAACTCGACCAGATCCGCGCGCGGAGCGGCGGGTGCCCCACCGGTGGCGCGGTGGCCACGACGGGGGGAAACCTGCCCGCCAGATTCGTCTTTCACGCCGTGGGGCCGGTCTACCACGACGGAAGGCATGGCGAGGCGGATCTGCTGGCCTCCTGCTACCGCACTTGCCTGAAACTGGCCGGGGAGCGCCAGGTTGCCAGTATCAGCTTTCCCGCCATCAGCACGGGTGTCTACGGCTATCCGCTGGACGAGGCCGCCGGGATAGCCGTGCGCACAGTGGCCGAGAGCCTGGAGGCCGGGGAATCCTCGGTCCGGGACGTCGTCTTCGTCCTGTTCGGACGCCACGCCTACGAGGCCTTTGAGAAAGCGCTCCGCCGGAGGGCGGGCGAGCGGGTAGAATAGAAGTATCCCCATGCAGGTGTTGCAGGCCGGACCCCACAAACTGCTTCTGCTCGAACTGGACGCGGAGATGGTGACCAACGTCGCCCGCCAGGCGGGATTCGAGGTCAAGCTCACCGACCTGAGACGCGCCCTCCTCGTCGACCTGACGATGGCTGAGCGGAAGGCTCCCCTGCTGCTGTTCGACGCGGCCGATCCGGGCAACCTGGGCTGGTTTTCCCGCTGTACGTTCTACGTCGACGGCCGCACGGGCATGGTGCTTCAGACGCCGATCTCGATCGCGAACCTGCGCGACCGGTCGGGGCGGCCGGTGCCGACCGGATTGCGGCTGCAAATCGCCAAGGAACTGCCCGTCACCTTCCGGCTGCCCGGCAAGCAACCGGTTACCGAGCAGATGGTCTACGCCGTACTGTTTAACTTCTTGAATGCGCTGGCCAAGATCGGCGTGGGGATCTGCGGCGGCCCCATCGTGAACCCCCTGGCCGGCCGCACCGACGACATCGGCGCGCGAAATTAGGCCGCGACAATCCGGCCGGGCCGCCACTTCATCATTTGGGGAGTTCCCTTGTCTGGGCGATCAACGCCGCGTGCGCCGCGTTGATCCCGCCGCTGGTGGCATGGATCCTGCTCAGCGGACTCGACGACCTGGTCCTGGTGATCGCGCTGGCCTGCTCCTGGGTGGCCCGGCGGGTGCGGGGCTATCCGCCCGCCCCCTCGCGCGCCGAGGCCGCCGCGCGGCTCCAGAAGCGGATCGCGATCCTGATCCCGCTGTGGCGCGAGCACGAGGTGATCGGCCGGATGGTGGAGCACAACCTCTCCTCCATCCACTACCGGGCGTACGACCTCTTCGTCGGCGTCTATCCCAATGACGGGCCCACCATCGAGGCCGTGCGCGATCTGGAAGCACGGTTCCCCAATGTCCACCTGGCCTTGTGCCCGCACAACGGGCCCACGTCGAAAGCCGACTGCCTGAACTGGATCTATCGGCGAATGACCCTGTTCGAGGCAGAGCGCTCCTTGCGTTACGAGATCCTCGTCACCCACGACGCCGAGGACGTGATCCACCCCGACAGCCTGACCTGGATCAACTTCCACACCGAGGACCATGACATGGTTCAGGTGCCGGTGCTGCCTCTGCCGACGCCGTTGCGGAACCTGACGCACGGCGTCTACTGCGACGAATTCAGCGAGTACCAGACCAAGGACGTGCCGGTGCGGCAGCTCCTGGGTGGATTCATCCCCTCCAACGGGGTGGGTACCGGCTACACCCGCCGCGCGGTGGAGTTGCTGGCGGGCGATTCCGGGGGGATGCTCTTCGATCCGGAGAGCCTGACCGAGGACTACGAGAACGGCTTGCGGCTGAAACAGCTCGGCTGCCGGCAGATGTTTCTCTGCTCGACCCACGCCTCCCGGAGGCCGGTGGCGACCCGCGAGTACTTTCCCAAGCAGGTCCGGGACGCCGTGCGCCAGAGGACGCGGTGGGTGATGGGCCTTACGCTCCAGAGTTGGGAGAAGCACGGCTGGAGCGGCGGCGCGCGCCAGGTCTACTGGCTCTGGCGCGACCGCAAAGGGCTATTGGGCAACCTGCTCACCGTCCTGTCGAATCTGATCTTTGTGTGGGGGCTGTTTACCGGGCTGGCAACCCGCTACGGCCGCGTCGACTGGTTTCTGCCGTTGTCCGCCCCCGGCTGGGCGCGGCCGTTCCTGATCGCGACCCTTCTGTTGCCGGTTCTGCACATGACGGTGCGCGCGGTTTGCGTCGGCCGGTTCTATGGGTGGGTATTCGCCCTCGGTGTCCCGTTGCGTACGGTTTGGGCCAACTGGCTCAACTGCGCGGCCACCGTGCGGGCTTTGTGGCGGTACGCGGCGGCGCGGATCGAGCACCGGCCCCTGGACTGGCTCAAGACGAACCACGACTATCCCGCCCGCACGGCGTTACGCCCGGTGCGGCGCCGGCTGGGAGAGATCCTGGTCGAGGGAGGGGCTCTGTCAAGGGACAAGATCGACTTCGCCCTCGCCTCGCAACCCGCCGGCATGCGGCTGGGGGAGCACCTGCTGCATCTCGGCTGGCTGACCGAGTGGCAGCTTTCCGAAGCCCTCAGCCGCCAGGAGAGCGTGCCGCTGGGGTTCGTGCGCCCGGCCGAGGTCCAGCGCAACGCCTGCCGGGCTTTGCCCTACCGCTTCGCGCGCGACTGGAAGGTCCTGCCCTTCAAGATCATGGCCGGCAGCCTGCTGGTGGCCGCCGCGGAACCGCCGCACGAGGAAGTGCGGACCCGGCTGCGCCGCTTTACCCGGCTGGAGATCCGCTTCCAGCTTGTGACGCCCAGCAACTTCGAGGCGCTGGCCCGCGAGGCGCTGCGCGCCTGATCCCCGCTGTAGAATAGATCTGTAGCCACCTGCGGGCGCGTAGCTCAGGTGGATAGAGCATCAGCCTTCTAAGCTGAGGGTCGTGGGTTCGAGTCCCGCCGCGCCTGCCACTTGAGTCCGCCGGAAGCGCACCTTGCACAAATCCGCACACGGAGCGGCGATCCGCTGCTATCATTTCGCATTGGACCCGGTAGGGATAATCTCATGAAGCCGATCCGGAACTTGCGTTACTACATTGCGGCCGTTCTTTGTCTTGCCACGGCGCTCAACTACCTGGACCGCCAGACCCTCTCGGTTCTGGCCCACACCATCCAAAGCGAGCTGAAACTCAGCGAAGTGGACTACTCCCACGTCACCTCGGCCTTCCTGTTCAGCTACACCATCATGTACGTGGTGAGCGGGGCGCTGGTGGACCGGCTTGGCGTGCGAATCTCCTACGCCCTGTCGGTCCTCGGGTGGTCCATCGCCAACATGCTCCACGGCCTGGCAACCGGCGCCATGCAACTGGCGGGGTTCCGCATGTTGTTGGGCGTCTTCGAGCCGGCCAACTTCCCGGCCGGGGTGCGCGCCGTAGCCGAGTGGTTCCCGATGCGCGAGCGAGCCCTCGGCGTGGGGATCTTCAACGCCGGAGCCGCGATAGGCGGCCTGGTGGCGGTGCCCGTGGTATCCTTCCTCGGCGTCCGCTGGGGGTGGCGTTGGGCGTTCGTGGTGACGGGCGCCCTTGGGTTCCTGTGGCTGGTGTTATGGCTGCTGTTCTACCGCTCCCCGCGCGAGCATCCCCGGCTCGCCGAAGGTGAGCTTCGCACCATCGAGGAAGGCACCGAGCAGGGCGAGAAGGAAGGCGCCGCCCCGCTCCGGCCGCTGCTGGCGATGAAGGCAACCTGGGGTTGCGCCCTGGTGCGCGTCCTGACCGATCCGATCAGCTACTTCCTGAACTTCTGGATCCCCAAGTATCTCCAGCAGGAGCACGGCTTCAGCCTCGCCGCCCTCGGCGCTTCGGCCTGGGTCCCCTACGCCGGGTTCTCCGCCGGGATGATCCTGGGCGGCGCCATCCCCTTCTGGTTCGTCAAGCGGGGATGGTCGGTCAACCGCGCGCGCAAGACCACCATGCTTCTGGATTCCTGCATGCTGGCGGTCTGCTTCGTGTCGCTGCTCTGGGTCAAGAGCCCGGTTCTGGCGCTGGGGCTGCTCACGGTCCTGATGTTTGGCCACGGCGCCTGGGGCAACGTCACCATTCCGGCGGAGGTCTTCCCGAAGCGCGCCGTGGGAACGGTGTCGGGGCTGGGCGGAACCCTCGGCGGCGCCGCCGGCATTGTGACCCAGCTTGTCATCGGCCGCACCGCCCAGCAAGGCGGTTTCGGACCACTGTTCGCCTTCTGCGGTTTGCTCTACCTGCTGGCCTTCGCCGCGGTGCACTTCCTGGCCGGGGAACTGGGGGTGATCCGCGAGGTCCCGGGGCGGTGCACACGCCGGTAGTAAGTGAAGAGCGCTCTTGACACCCGCCTGCGGCTGCTCCAGACTCAAGGCAATGATCCCGCCTGAGCCGAGCGTGGCGGAGAGGGCTGACATCGATCTGCCGCCGAGTCGCGTAGTCTCTCTCTGCACCCGTCCCGGTCTTGAGGAGTTGCAGATCCTTTCCCCGGATGGAAACCTGGAATTGCGCGTCTTTTTTGGGCCCGAAGGCCCGGTTGTCAACCTTCGCTGCGGGCGGCTGGTCCTTTCTTCTCCCGACACGGTCACGGTGGACTGCCGCCGGTTCGAGGTTCGAACCACGGAAGCGGTGGACATTGCGGGGGCGGAACTGCGCGCAGTGACATCCGGCGACATCCGGCTGAACGGGGAGCGGGTGCTGCTGAACTGCGCTCTGCCCGGCGAAGATCCTTCGGAGGAAACCCCATGAGCTTACG
>CAYOTD010000116.1:0-10390 GCA_964406685.1 uncultured Solibacteraceae bacterium
CGCGATAATCTAGCTCACGGGCGCCTGATGAGTCCGGAGCGCTACCAGAAGATCAAAACCATCTTTCAGACCGTCGTCGACCTGCCGGCGGCCGAGCGGAGTGCCACGCTCGAGCGTCTCTGTTCCGGCGATCCCATCCTTCGCGAGGAGGTTGTCCGCGTACTTCAATCCCATCACAGCGCCGGCCACTTCCTGGAGAAGCCGGCCCTGGCGCAAGCCAGCCGCATCGCTCCCCAGGTCCTGAAGGAAAGCCTCGTCGGCAGCCGCGTGGGTCCGTACGAGATCCTGAGCGAGATCGGGCGCGGTGGCATGGGCACGGTCTACCTCGCCTCCCGGGCCGACGACCAGTACCGCAAACTGGTTGCCCTCAAGATCGTCAACCCCGAAAACGAAGCCGACGCCATGGTCGCCCGTTTTCGCCGGGAGAGGCAGATCCTGGCAAACCTCGATCATCCCAACATTGCCCAGTTGCTGGACGGAGGCACAACCAACGACGGCAGTCCTTATCTGGTCATGGAGTATGTTGGCGGAATGCCCATCGACGAGTACTGCGACTCCCGCCGGCTCGATGTGGCGTCGCGCTTGCGGCTGTTTCGGACCGTTTGCGCCGCCGTTCACTATGCCCATCAGAACCTGATCGTGCACCGCGATCTGAAACCGACCAACATCCTGGTCAAATCCGACGGGATGGTGAAGCTGCTCGATTTCGGCATCGCCAAGCTGCTGAACCCCGATCCCTCCGGGACGCGTCTGGACAGGACCGCCACATCGATGCGCATCATGACGCCGGAGTACGCCAGCCCGGAGCAAGCGCGCGGCGATGCCATCACCACCTCCAGCGACGTCTACACTCTGGGGATCGTTCTCTACGAACTGCTCTGCGGCCACCGCCCCTTTCATTCCCTCGCCGAGATTCTCGGCGACCGGCCCCCCGAGAAACCCTCTGCCGCTCTCTATCGTTTGGAGACCAGGCATGGGGGCGATCACGGCGAACCGGCTTCGCGCACGGCCGACACCGCAGCCGCCGACAGGCATACCCGCCCGTCGTCTCTGCGGCGGGCCCTGGCAGGCGACCTGGATGCCATCATCCTCAAGGCTCTGGCCAAGTCCCCGTCCGCGCGCTACAACTCGGCCGAGCAGCTTGCCGACGACATTCATCGCCATCTGAACGGCCAACCGGTTGCCGCGCGGGGCGACGCCCCCACCTACCGTTTCTGGAAGTTTCTCCTCCGGCACAAAGCGGCGATGGCCATCCTCACCCTCATCTTCGCTCTGCTCGCCGCCGCCGCCGCCATGGCCGGCCGCGAGGTCGCCGCCGCCCGAGCCGAGCAGCAGCGCGTCCAACGCGAACTGGAGAAGACCCGCCAGGAGCTCGAACAGCTACGCCGCCAGCTTCCCCCGTCTCGCTGAGCCGCCGTGCTACGATACCCGCTCATGGCTTCCGCCCCGCAAGCCTTCCCTGCCTGGGAGAAGGCCGACCTCCCCGAGGCTCCGGTGTTCCGGTGGAGCCGGTGGACCATGCTGATCGGCCCCGGCCTGCTCATGGTCGGGTCCAATATCGGCGCCGGCGAGTGGCTTTTCGGCCCGCTGGTCACGGCCCAGTACGGCGGGCGGGTCATGTGGCTGGCCACCCTCGCCATCTTGATGCAGGTCTTCTACAACCTGGCCGTGATGCGCTATGCCCTCTACTCGGGCGAGCCGATCATGGTCGGGTACTTCCGCACGCCGCCGGGGATTCGCTTTTGGACGTTCTTCTATCTGTTCAACGACCTGGGATCGCTCTGGCCGTACCTTTCCTCCAACGCGGCCGTGCCGCTGGCCGCCGTCCTTCTCGGTCGGCTGCCGGGAGCCGCTGACGACGGCCTGGTCCGCGGCCTGGGCTACGCCATTTTCCTTTCCGCCTTCGTGCCCCTGGTCTTCGGCGGTAAGGTCTACAACGGCATCGAGCGCCTGATGGTCGCCAAACTCGTTGTCATTCTTGGCTACCTCGGTTTCGTGGCGGTGTTCTTCGTCGGCCGCGACACCTGGTGGGAGATCTTCTCCGGGATGTTCCGTTTCGGTTCGCTCCCGGAGGGCGATTTCAACTGGGCCACCCTGGCCGCCTTCGCCGCGGTGGCCGGCGCCGGCGGGTTGACCAACAGCGCGTTTTCCAACTACGCCCGCGACAAAGGATGGGGCATGGGCGCGCAGGTGGGCGCCCTGCCCAGCGCCGTCGGCGGACGCATGATCCGCCTGTCGCATTCCGGCAAGGTTTTCGATCTCTCGCCGCGCACGCTGGAGTGCTGGAGGGGCTGGCTGGCGCACATTCGCCGCGACCAACTCCTGCTGTGGGCGCCGGGCTGCGTGCTTGGCATGGCGTTGCCGTCCATGTTCTCCTACCAGTACATCCGCGGCGTCTCCCAGGTCAACGGAAATGCGGTGGCGGCGATGACCGCGCAGGCGGTAGCAGCACAGCATGGGCGCCTGTTCTGGTTCCTGACCCTGCTTTGCGGATTCCTCATCATGGCGCCGACGCAGGTCGGACAACTCGACACCATCTGCCGCCGCTGGACCGACGTTCTGTGGACGGGCTGGGGCCGGCTGCGCGGGCTGGAAGGGAACAAGGTCAAGCACGTTTACTACACGATGCTTGTCCTCTACGCGGTCTGGGGATTGGTGGCGCTCAGGCTCACGCCGAACCCGCTGGTGCTAGCGGTATCCAGCGGCGTGTTGATGAACTTCGCGCTGGGCTTTTCGGCCCTGCATACTCTGTACGTGTGCACGGCCCTGTTGCCCGGACCGCTGCGTCCCGGTTGGGTAATACGGCTTGGTCTGATTGCCTGCGCGGCGTTCTACATTGCCATCTCGGCCATCGCGCTTCACCAGCAGTGGCCCACGCTCGCGGCCTGGCTCCGCGAGTAGCAGTGCCGTCGCGCTGGCCGCATCCCGGCAGCCAATCCCTGATATCCTGATCTCTTAAGCCCTCCCCGGTTCCAACATGAGTCGAATCCTTGTCACCGGAGGGGCCGGTTACATCGGCTCCCACACTGCCCACCTGCTTCTGCGCCGCGGCTACGACGTGACCGTGGTCGACGATCTGTCGCGCGGCTACCGTCACAACGTTCCCGCTGCCCGGCTTGAGGTGATGAACCTGGCCGAAACCGATGGGCTTGCCCGTCTGCTGGAGGCCGGCCGCTTCCAGGCGGTCGTTCATTTCGCCGCCTATATTGCCGTGGGCGAATCGACGCGCGAACCGGAGATGTACTTCACCAATAACGTGGGTGGGTCGCTATCGCTGCTCACCGCCATGCAGAAAGCGGGGGTGAGGCGGCTCGTGTTCTCCTCCACCGCCGCCGTTTACGGGACGCCGTCGCGCGTGCCCATCACCGAGGACATGCCCATTCAGCCGGTCAGCCCCTATGGCGACTCGAAGGCAATGGTGGAGAAGATTCTTGGCTGGCTGGACGAGTATCGCGGCCTGCGCAGCGTGGCGCTGCGTTACTTCAACGCCTGCGGCGCCGAGCCGGGCTCCGGACTGGGGGAGGAGCACGACCCGGAGACGCACCTGATCCCGCTGCTGCTGCGGGCGGTGCGCACCGGCCAACCCATTACCGTGTTCGGCGACGACTATCCCACTGCCGACGGCTCCTGTATCCGCGACTACATCCACGTCAGCGACCTCGCCGAGGCCCACATTCTGGCGCTCGAGCACCTGATGGCGGGAGGCGGGTCGGACGCATTCAATGCCGGCACCGGCGCCGGCCACTCGGTTTTCGAGGTGATGCGGGCCGTCGAGCAAGTCACGGGAGCCAAGGTTCCCTACACGGTGGGCCCGCGCCGCGCCGGCGACGCCGCCGTGCTGGTGGCCGATTCGGGAAAGCTGCGCAGCGAACTGGGATGGACGCCGCGCTACACCGAGCTGGCCGGGATTGTCCGCACCGCTTTCGAGTTCGAGCAGGGTCGCCGCATGCGCTAGAATGGCACGCATGAGGCTTGCCCTGGCTCTGTTTGCGTTTTCCGCCGTGGCCCAGACAACCGATTACGACCTGTTGCTCAAAGGCGGTCATCTCATCGATCCGAAAAACCGCGTCAGCGCCCGGCGAGACGTCGCCATCAAGGACGGCAAGATCGCGGCCATCGCGGCCAGCATCCCCGCCGCTAAAGCACTGAAGACCGTCGATGTCGGCGGGTTGTACGTCACCCCGGGAATCCTCGACATCCACGTGCACGTCTTCTCGGGCTGGGGCCCGGCCTACACCGGCGAGAACAGCGTATCGCCGGACGACCATGCTCCCCGTTCCGGCGTCACCACGGTGGTCGATGCGGGATCGCCCGGCTGGCGCAATTTCGACGATTTCCGCCAACACATCGTTCGCAAGTCGAAGACCCGCGTCCTCGCGTTTCTGAACATTGTCGGCAAAGGCATGTGCGGCGCCCCCGAGCAGGACACCACCGACATGGAGCCCAAGCCGACGGCCGACTGCGTCCTCAAGAACAAGGACATTCTGGTGGGCGTCAAGACGGCGCACTATGCGGCTCCCGACTGGATCGCCGTGGACCGCTCGATGGAGGCGGCCAAGCTCGCCGGCGTGCCGGTCATGGTGGATTTCGGCTCCTTCACCCCGGCCCGCCCTTATGAGGAGTTGGTGACCAAGCGCCTGCGCCCGGGCGACATTTACACCCACATGTACCTGGCCATGGTGCCGATGCTGGACGATCAGCAGCGCGTCCGCCCCTACCTGTTCGAGGCCCGCAAGCGCGGCGTGATCTTCGATGTCGGCCACGGGGGGGGCAGCTTCGTCTTCCGCCACGCGGTGCCCGCCATCAAGCAGGGCTTCGTTCCGGACTCCATCTCCACCGACCTGCACATCACCAGCATGAACGCCGGGATGAAGGACATGCTCAACGTCATGTCGAAGTTCCTGAACATGGGTATGACGCTGGATGACGTCATCCTGCGCTCCACCTGGAACCCGGCCCGCGTGATCAAGCGCGAGGAACTCGGCCATCTCACGGTGGGGGCGGTTGCCGACGTGAGCGTCCTGCGTCTCCAGAAGGGCGACTTCGGATTCGTGGACGTCTACGGCGCGCGCCTGAAGGGCACCCAGAACCTGCTGGCGGAGCTGACCCTTCGCGACGGCCGCGTCATCTGGGACCGCAACGGCCTGACGCGCGAGGATTGGGACAAGCTCGGCAACTACACCGCCCAGGGCGACCGCCGCTGGGACGGCACTCTCGGCGGCGCCGTCCGCGCCCGCCGCCGCTGAGGGTTCTATCGGCCCAGCACAACGTCGATGCCGGCAAGCACCAGCCGCAGCTTCCCGCGCGGGAGCTTGCCCACGCGCTCGGTCAGCAGTTCTCGATCCAGGCTGACGATCTGAGACACATTCGCCACCGAGTCCCTGGCAAGACCACTGAGCCCAGCCGGCAGCAAGACATTCCCCGGCGCATCAGCCCATTTCAGGTTGCTCGTCAAGGGGACACAAACCGCTGTGCCCAGCCGGCTCCGGTTCAACGCGTCGCCCTGCACCACGACGACCGGCCTCCGAAACCCTGGGCCGGATCCGGATGGGGCCGGCAGATCCGCCCACCACAGATCTCCCTGGGAAATCACCACTCGCTTTGCTCCAGGATACGCGTGGCCGCTCCCGTGACAAACGGGTCCGCCGTCTTTCCCAACTCCGCGCAGACGCGGTTCATCGCTTCGGTGACCTCCTCCGCCGTATGGCGGGCCACGTACTCCCGGAGCGCGTCGCTGAACAGCCGGCTGCGCGATTTCCCGGTACGGCGCGCCAGCCGCTCGGCGCCCTCAAATACCTCGTCGGGAATCGACACCGCCGTCTTCATACCCCGAGTATAACCCACGCCGCGCCGAGGCGCGGCGACAGCACGGAAGTGCCGCCCCACGACTATTTCTTTACGGCCAGGTAGGCGCCGTCGGGCGACGGGATTCCCCCGATGATTACCTTCAGAGGCAGGTTGCCGTCGGCGGCGCTGTCGGGTACGCGGATGTTGATCTGATACAATCCGGCGAAACCCGGCGTGGCGCCCACGTACAGAATGTCGGACTCGGCCAGCGTCGTCCCGCCGAGGCTGATGGCGACCGAGCCGGTCACCTTCCTGGCGCCGGCCGGCAGTTCCCCGGCGAAGACCTCCGGGGTCGTCAGGCCGAATCCCAGGCCGAAGACCGTGATGTAGTCGCCCGGTTTAGCGGGTGTGAACGTCGCCCCGGACAACAGTCCCGCCGGGCCGACGTACCCCCACTGGGAGTTGACCGCCAGCACCGGGTTGCGGCCGTCGGCGTTGTTGACGAAGTAGAGGAACTCGGGAGTGGCGGCGCGGAACTCGACATACTCTTCGTTGCTCTTGACTTCCTGGCCGGTGCTGCGGCAGTTCAGGATCACCTGCACCGCCACCATTCCGGTCACGGTCAGCCGGGGCGCCTGGAAGTTGATCTGCTTGGAACTGACGTAGAGCAGGGGCGCCAGGTCGGAACCCACCTGTACGCACACGCTCTGGAACCGCGTGGGCAACTGGCCGGCGACCAGGTCGCCGGTGCCGACCTGCCAGCTCGATCCGGCCTGGGCGAAGTTCTCGCCGTAGACGCTGTACAGCCCCAGCGGAGAAAGCTGCTGGACCGCCGGCACGCTGCCTCCCGCTCCCACTACCCCGCCGGAGGTGATGCGCGGCTGGCCGGTGACGATCGCACCCTCGATGGTCAACTGGAACTGGACCGAGATCAGGCCGGCAGAGGAGGCCAACACCATGACCGTGCCGGGCGTCATGCCGAGGGTAACGGAGACCGAGGCCGTGCCTTTCGAATCCGTCACCGCCGAGCGGGCGCTCAACTGGGCCACGCCTTGCGTGACCGAGAAACCGACCGTCACACCGGAGATGGGGGCTCCGGTCAGATCCGTCACGCCGACGGTGAGGGGGACCGACAGCCGGGTCCCCGGCACACCGCTCTGGTTGTTGCCGGCGACGATGGACATCCGCCCGGAGGAGTTGTCGATCGACAGGCGCCGGATGCGGTCGTTGTCGCGGTCGGCCACGTAGATGCTGCCCTTGGAATCCAGGGCCAGCGCCACGGGAGCGGCCAGTTGCGCGCTCATCGCCGAGGCGCCGTCTCCGGCGAAGCCGGAAACGCCGGTGCCGGCGATGGTCCGGATCACACCCGTCGGCGTGATGTGCCGGATGCGATGGTTCCCCGTGTCCGCCACGTAGAGATTGCCTTCGGAATCCAGCGCCAGCCCGCTCGGGTTGTTCAGACGGGCTCTGATGGCCAGGTCTCCGTCGCCCGCGAATCCGGCGGTCCCGGTGCCGGCGATGGTCTCGATCGCGCCGCTGGGGGAAAGCTTCCGGATGCGGTGGTTGCCGGTATCGGAGAAGTAGACGCTCCCGCTCTTGTCGACAACGACGCCGTAGGGGGACCTCAGCGCCGACTGAAGGGCATCGGGCCCATCCGCGCCGGCGCCGGAAGCCGCGGTGCCGGCAATGCGGGCGATCACACCGTCGGAGGGGGTGATCTTCCGGATCCGGTGATTCCCGGTGTCGGCGAGGTAGAGGTTGCCGGCGGCGTCCACGGCGACTCCCCGGATGTCTCTCACCTGCGCCGAGGTGGCTCCGCTGAAATCCCCGGCTCCTCCCGCGCCGTTGCCGCCGGCGACGGTAATGATCTCTCCCGAGGGCCGGGCCTTCCGCAGCCGGGCGTTTCCGGCATCTCCGATGTAGACATTGCCGGCACTGTCCACTGCCAGGCCAATGGGCGTGTTCAGTTTGGCCGTCAATGCTGCCGATCCGTCGCCGGAGTAGCTTCCCAGGCCGTTGCCCGCCACCGCGGTGATGATGCCAGCCTCGGAAACCCGGCGCACCCGGTCGTTGCCGCTGTCGGCGATCAGCAGGTTGCCGCCGCTGTCGATGGCGACCCCCTGGGGCTGATACAGCGTCGCGGCGGTCGCCAGCCCGTTGTCTCCCCGCGCCCGGTTTCCTCCCGCCACCGTCCGGATCTGTCCGGATTCGACCTTGCGAACCATCCCGAAGCCGGTTTCCGAGTCGGTCAGCACCAGGGCGCCGGCGGAGTCGATCCACACGCTTTTCGTGCTGGTGAGAGCCACCGACAGGGCGCTTCCGGTGTATTCGGAGCTGGCGGTAGTCATCTCGATCGTCCGCGAACCGACTTCGGTGAAGATCGTCTCCTGGCCGCTGACCTTGGCGATCTTCCGGATGACGCGGTTTCCGGAATCGGCGATGAAGATGTTGCCGTTGCGGTCCACGGCAACGTCGACGGGCGACGACAGGCACGCTTCCACGGCCGGGCCGTGATCGCCGCAGAACCCTGCCCTTCCCGTTCCGGATTCGATATTGCCGGCCAGCAGATCGACCTCTCCGGTGGGCGTCACCCGCGCGACCAGGTGGTGGCCGGTATCGGCAACCAGGATGTGGCCATCGGCTTCCAGGGCAACGCCCCCCGGATTGTTCATGTCGGTCACCAGCGACGACACCTGTCCGGCGGCCGTCTGGAGCAGCAGCTTGCCGTTGCCCGAGGAGGTCATGTACAGGTTGTTGGCGGCGTCGAAGACGATGCCGCGCGGCCTGGAGAGGGGATGCGCCGCGCTGCCGGTGGTGAAGGTGGAAATGACGCCGGCCGCGTCCACCTTGCGGATCCGATTATTGCCGCTGTCGGCGATGTACAGGTTGCCCTGCGCGTCGAAGGCGAGACCCGCCGGTGAATTGAGCTGCGCATTGGCGGCCGCCGCCCCATCTCCGGAGAAACCCGCCCGTCCGGTGCCCGCGAACGTGGAGATGATACCCGCCGGGGTCACACGGCGGACGCGGTGCGTGGAGCTTTCGGAAAAATAGATGTTCCCGGCCGAGTCGGTGACGGCCTTCTCGATCGAGCCGACCACGGCCGCCCGCGCCAGCCCGCCGTCGCCGAGAAAACCGCCGGCGACGGTGTTGATCACGTATCCGCCGCCGGACTGCCCCAGAAGCAGGCCGGGGGCCAAGGCGAGAAAGAAACCGAGTCTATGGCTAAGAATCATCTTAATTTCAAGGTCAATCGACCGTCGTCAGGTTTCGCTGTATGGCGAACTTCACCAGGCCGGCCAAGTCGTGGATGTCAAGCTTCCGCATCAGGCTGGCGCGGTAGGTATCCACGGTCTTGGCGCTCAGATCCAGGCGTCCGGCGATCTCTTTGGCGCGAAGCCCTTCCACCAGCAGGCGCAGTACCTGGTGCTCGCGTGCGCTGAGGGCCTCCAGCGGGTCGCCCGCGAGCCGGTCGAGCTGCGCACCGAACAGCCGGTTCGGCTCCAGGTCCGGAGAGACGAATACGCCCCCGCTCATGACCTGGAAGATCGCCTCGCGCAGGTGGCGCGCGGAGCCGGACTTCATGAGGATGCCGTGCGCCCCGCTACGCAGAGTCTCCATGACCGTCTTGCGGTCGTCCCGGGTGGAGAGCACCAGCAACCGGGTGGGAAGGTTCATCTGCCGCACCCGACGCACCAGTTCCAGGGTGTCCAGCTCCGGCAGGCACAAATCCAGAATAGCCACGTCAGGCTTCAGCGACCGGATCGCCTGAAAGGCGCGGGACCCATCCGGGCACTGCGCCACCACCCGGATGTCCCAGCCCTCGCACAACGAGACAATCCCCTCGCGAAACAGCGTGAGGTCGTCGGCGACCACGATGGAGACGGTTTCGCGGGCGTCCATGAGGAGACCGCCGCGCCGCCGGCGCTAGGAAAAGCTGCGCACGGCCGCGCTTTCGTCGTCAAACACCTCAAATACGGTGTACAGCTTGGTGATCTGAAGAAGATCCTGAACCCTCTTGGTCAGCCCGAGCAGCTTCAGTTGCCCCCCATGATTGGTGACCGTAGTGAAGCCCGACACCAGCTCGCCGATCCCCGAGCTATCGATATAGGATACCTCTCCCAGGTTCAACAGCACCTTCTTGTTGCCCTGGTTCACCAGATTGCGAATCGCTTCGCGGAACGCGCTGGAACCCTCTCCCAGCGTGATGCGGCCGGCCGCGTCGACCACGCTAACATCTCCCACTTGGCGAACACTCAATTTGACGCTCACGAGTACGAAACCTCCTCATTCTCAGCAGACATACAATGTCGTTGCTCAAGTCTCACGCCGCAGGTACTTCACCAACCGCACTTCGGTACCGCCGCCGGCGCCGCGCCGCACCTGGAACTCATCCACAAACGCCTGGATCAACAGGATGCCGCGTCCCGACTGGCGCAGAAGATTCTCCCGGGCCAAGGGGTCGGGAACGGAACTCAGCTCAAATCCCTCGCCCTGGTCCGCGATCCGAACCACCAGGCGATCGGCCTGGCTCTCCACCCCCAGATGGACCTTCTTGAGGCCGTCATAGCGGTTGCCGTGAACGACGGCGTTCACCATCGATTCC
>CAYOTD010000117.1:0-10383 GCA_964406685.1 uncultured Solibacteraceae bacterium
TCACCGTCGTCGCGAAGGCGTCCGAGGTTCCCGCGCCGAACTGCCATCCGGTGAAGACAAACCCGGTCGCAGGCAGGGCCACCACGCTCAGCTTGCTGCCCGCCTCCACATAGATCGTCGTGGTCGTCCTGTACGACGTTCCTCCCACTTCCACCGTCCCGGGCGAATCGCAGGTGACTCCTTCGGCGCAGTCGATCAGCAGGATCGTCACCGCGTACTTCTTGCTGACGGTGGCGCGGAACCAGGAGATGTCCGGGCTCGCGGTAACCGAGATAGTCGCCGCACTCGAGGACAGGGTGCCGCTGGAATCCGACCAGTTCTGGAACTCGTACCGCGTGTTCGTCTCGTTATAATCCTGGATGGTCGGAATGACCGACAGCGTATGCTTGCTTCCCTCAGGCCACAGAAAGGTCTGCGGCTTGGTGTAGGCCACCCCGTCCACCAGGAACTGGGCCCCGACGGGTTCGGTGTACACTCTGGTACTAACGATTTTTTCTTCCGCCGCCAGGCTGAGCGCAAAGGAGAAGAGGAGGATTCCGGCGATGGCCGCTAAGCGATTCATTCTACACGCTCCTGTCCACACAATTGGTCGCTCGTGGCGACACTTCCGACCCAAGTCTCCAATTCGGCGGAAATTCTCAGTTCATGACTAGCCATTCACCTTAGAGATCGAGAGGAATCCTATGGACCGGCGACAGTTCCTTTACCTGAGTTCCGCCGCCCCCGCCCTGGCCACCCCGCCCCTGACGGGCGAATCCAGCGGCTTGAAGATCACCGGCGTCCGGCTGGTGCGCACCCGTCCGCGGCGCCCCGTTCCGTCCTACTCCCCCGCCCCCGGCTCCTGGTCGACCGGTGGCGTCGAAGTGGCCAACCCCATGTCGCTGTACCCCGAGTACAAAGCCCGCCGCAGCCTGTTCATGCCCGACCCCGGCAAACTGGGCGGCTTCACCGTCGAGATCGCCACCGACAAGGGTCTCAAGGGCTACGGAAGCGGCGGCGCCGGCGGCGGCGCGGTGGTTGAAGGACACCTGACCAAGTTGCTTCTGGGCGAGGATCCGTTCAACGTCGAGCGCATCTGGGACATCCTGTGGCGCTCCACCATGTACTACGGTCGCGCCGGGGTCGCCATCAACGCCATCAGCGGCGTCGACCTGGCCCTGTGGGACCTGATCGGCAAGGCCGCCGGCATGCCCGTCTGGCGGCTGCTCGGCGGCGCCACCAAGCCCCGTATCCCCGCCTACTGCACCGGCAACGACATCGAGCAGCACGTCCAGTTCGGCTACAAGCGCCTCAAACTCGCCATGCCCTACGGCCCCGCCGACGGCCGCCAGGGCCAGCGGGGCAACGTCGAACTGGTCAAGCGGACCCGGGAGTTGCTGGGACCCGACGGCGAGATCATGCTCGACTGCTGGATGGCCTGGACCGAGCGCTACACCCTCGAAATGGCCGGCCTGCTCGCCCCGTACCGCGTCTACTGGATGGAGGAATGCCTGCAACCGCACGACTACGAAGGGTTTGGACGGCTGCGCGCGCAGATCACCTCCACCCGCATCGTCACCGGCGAGAACGAGTACACCCGCTACGGCTTCCGCAAGCTGCTCGAACACAAGGCAGCCGAGATCTGGCAGCCCGATATCCACTGGTGCGGCGGGTTGACGGAGCTACGGCGCATCGCCGCCCTGGCGGCGGCCTACGATATCCCCGTCATCCCGCACGACGGCGGCCGGACCGATTGCATCCACTTCACCATGGCCACCGTCAACGCCCCCTGGGCCGAGCTGTTCATGCCCGCCCCCGGCGGCCCGCCCGAAGTCTATCGCCGCTACGAGGAGGATTACCACCTCACCCGCGGCCCCGAGGGCATCTACACCGTGCCCTCCAACGAACCCGGTTTCGGCTGGGACATCGAGGTGGTGAATTGATCTGGATCTACCCCCGCGCCAGTCGGCCCAGGGTCGCCACCGCGCGGTCGAAGCGCTCCGACCACGGATAGCCGCAGCTCAGGCGGATGTAGTTGCGATAGCCCTGGCGCGCCGAAAACAACGGCCCCGGGGTGATGCTGATCCCTGCGGCCAGGGCGCGCTCCTGCAACTGGATCGCGTCGGCTCGCGGCGGCAATTGCACCCACAGGACGACCCCCCCGGCCGGGCGGGTGACCTTCGTTCCCGGCGGGAAGTGGCGGCCCACGGCGGCGATCATCTGCTCGACCTGGGTCGCGAAGGCGGCCCGCATCCGCCGCAGGTGCCGGTCGTAGCCGCCGTTCTCCAGAAAGGATGCGATGGCGGTTTCCAGCAGCGCCGGAGTCGCCAGCGTGGTCGTCAGCTTCAACGCCTCCACCTTGGCCTGGAAGCGCCCGGACGCCGTCCAGCCCACCCGGTAGCCGGGCGCGAGCAGTTTGGAAAACGACGAGCAGAGCAACACCAGGCCCTCCCGGTCGAAGGCCTTGGCGGCCCTGGGGCGCGCGCCGCCGAAATACAGGTCGCCGTAAATGTCGTCCTCGATCAATGGGATGCCGCGCCGCGCCAGCATCTGCACCAGTTCCCGCTTGTTGTCGTCCGGCATGGCGCTGCCCAACGGGTTGCTGAAGTTCGGCGACGCCGCGCAGGCGCGCACGCGGTGCTTCTTGAGGGCGTCGCCCAGCCGCTCCAGGCTGATGCCGTCGCGCGGATGCGACGGGATCTCCAGCGCCTGGAGCCCCAACTGCTCCAGCAGGAACAGCGTGCCGAAGTACATGGGCGATTCGATGGCGACGATGTCGCCGGGGCGCGTCACCGCGCGCAGGCACAGGTGCAGCGCCTCTGTGGCGCCACAGGTGGTCACCACCTCCTCCGGCCGCAGGTTGCCGCCCCAGTCCAGCGACCGCCGCGCCACCTGGCGCCGCAGTTCGCCATTCCCGGGAGGGAAGCTGTAGCCGTTGATACCCACCCCCGCGCGCCGGATCCTGGCGGCCAGCATCTGGTTCAGCCGCCGCCCCGGCAGCAGCTCCGGCGCGGGACAGGCGGTCCCCAGCGGGACCACGGCGGGGTCGAGCACCGTCTGGAGCAGCGACGTCAGCCCGCTGATACCCACCTTGGTCGCCTGGGGCGCGGGCGCCGAGGCCGGCGGCTCCGGCGGCAGGACACTCCGCCGGGGCCGCACGTAGAATCCCGATTGCGGCCGCGCCTCCAGGTAGCCGCGGCTTTCCAGCAGCGTGTAGGCCTGAAGGATCGTCGAGACGCTGACGCCTTCCTGCGCGCTGATGCGCCGCACCGAGGGCACGCGCTCGCCGGCGCGCAGAACGCCCTCGTCGATCAGCCCGGCCAGCTTCCCCGCGACATCCTGGTAGAGATAGGTTCCCGTTTCGACGGCGCCCATGCAACTGTTATGGTAACAAATGCGCCTGGCTGCATCTGTTATGAATTACTGCTTTCCTCTATTCTGGTATCCCATGAGCAAACTGGTCCCCACGCAACAGATCTGGCGCAACGGCGCCTTCATCCCCTGGGAGGCGGCGGCCATCCATGTCCTTTCCCACGTGGTCAGCTACGGCAGCTCGGTTTTTGAAGGCATCCGCTGCTACTCGACGCCCGCGGGACCCGCCATCTTCCGGGTGCGCGACCACGTCCGGCGGCTGATCGAATCGGCGAAGGTCTACCGCATGGAAACGGCGTATTCGATCGACCAGCTTTGCGAGGCGCTCGCCGAACTGGTGCGCCGCAACGGCCTGGACGCCTGCTACCTGCGCCCCATCGTGCTGCGCGGCTACGGCGCCATGGGCATCCATCCCGGCGAGAATCCGGTGGACGTCTACCTGGCCTGCTGGGAGTGGGGCGCCTACCTGGGCAAGGACGGCCTGGCCGAGGGCATCGATGCCTGCGTCTCCAGTTGGACCCGGCTGGCGCCCAACACCCTGCCCGCTCTGGCCAAGTCCGGCGCCAACTACATGAACTCGCAGCTCATCAAGATGGAGGCGGTGGCCAACGGCTACCACGAGGGCATCGCGCTGGACACGGCCGGCTACGTCAGCGAGGGCTCGGGGGAGAACGTCTTCGTAGTCCGCAACGGGATGCTTCTGACGCCGCCGCCGGGCAACTCGGTGCTGGAAGGCATCACGCGCGCCAGCGTCATCGAACTGGCGCGCGACGCCGGCATTCCGGTCGCCGAAACGCCGGTTCCGCGTGAGATGCTCTACATCGCCGACGAAGTCTTCTTCAGCGGCACCGCCGCCGAGATCACCCCGGTGCGCTCGGTGGACCGCATCCCGGTGGGCACGGGCCGGCGTGGCCCGGTCGCGGCCGCCCTGCAAGAGGCCTTCTTCGGCGTGGTCAACGGCTCGCGCCCGGACCGCCACGGGTGGCTGTCGCCGGTGCGCCGCTAGCGCGCCGCACCGGCGGCTTCTCCACCGGCAAGCCCGCCTTCGTGTAGGCGCCCATTCCGCCGGCGAGCGAGAAGACGTTGGTGTAGCCCATCTTCTGAAGCGTATCCGCGGCCAGAGCCGAGCGGAACCCGCCGCCGCAATAGAGAACGATCTTCGCGCTCTTGTCCGGCGCCTTGACCTCGATCTCGCGCTCCAGGACTCCGCGGCCGATGTGCAGCGCTTTGGCCGCGCGGCCGGCATCCCATTCCTTGTCCTCGCGGACATCCACCAGCAGAAGCCTCTCCCCGGCCTGGATCATCGCTTTCAGTTGGCCGGTGTTGACCTCCCGGATGCGCGTCTTGGCATCTCTGACCAACGCCTGGTAGCCGAAACCGGGTCGGGCCTGGGCGTAGCAGCAAGCTGCCAGCCCCAGGCCGGCGGCGAAAAATGATGCAACGAACCTGTTGAGCGCCATTACACTGATAGTTTATGAGAACTCTCGCCCTGCTCGCACTGGGCGCCCTTGCCGCCCCGGCCCAGTTCAGCGACATCGCCGGGGCAAGCATCCGCGCCCATACCCGGTTCCTTTCCAGCGACCTGATGGAAGGCCGCGGCGTGGGAACGCGCGGCGAACAGCTCGCTACCGACTACCTGGCCACCCAGTTCGAACTGGCCGGCGCCAAACCGGCCGGCGACAACGGCACGTATTTCCAGCAGGTGCCCCTCATTGGAGTGACCACACGGCCGGGCGTCACTCTGTCGGCCGCCGGCGGCGCCGCCTCCCTCACCTTTCGCTGGCTCGACGATTTCGTCGGCGTGTCGCGCCGCCAGAAGGCGGTCGACGACTTCGACGCCGAGGCGGTCTTCGCCGGCCACGGCATTACCGCCCCCGAGCAGAACTGGGACGATTTCAAGGATGCCGACGTGCGCGGCAA
The DNA here is from genome assembly GCA_964406685.1 of uncultured Solibacteraceae bacterium. Classification (GTDB taxonomy): domain Bacteria; phylum Acidobacteriota; class Terriglobia; order Bryobacterales; family Bryobacteraceae; genus JACQZT01. The sequence continues at coordinate 5,272 of CAYOTD010000117.1, forward strand.
GGTGCTCGTGCTGTTCACCAACGAGCCGCAGCCCGGCAACCCCAACCTGTTCGGCGGTCGCGCTCTCACCTACTACGGCCGCTGGACCTACAAGTTCGAGGAGGCGCTACGCAAGGGCGCCGTGGCCGCCTTGATCATCCACACCATGCCCACCGCCGGGTACGGCTGGGAGGTGGTGCGCAACTCCTGGGGCCACGAGAACCCGCAAGTGAAGCTGGCCGCGGGCGAGCCCGCCCTGGCCTTCGCCGGATGGCTGACCACCGAAGCCGGCGAGCGCCTGCTGAAATCCGCCGGGCACACCGTCGAAGAGTTGCTCAAAGCCGCCGACTCGCCCGGCTTCCGGCCCATCCCCCTGGGCTTGCGCCTGCGCGGGCGCATCCCGTCGAAGGTCCGCTCGATCAGTACGCGCAACGTCGCGGCGCTGGTGCCCGGCAGCGACCCGGCCCTGGCCTCCGAAGCCGTCATCTTCAGCGCCCACTGGGACCACCTCGGCATCGGAACGCCGGTCAACGGCGATTCCATCTATAACGGCGCGGTGGACAACGCCACCGGCTGCGCCATCCTGCTCGAAATCGCCCGCGCCTGGGCCTCCCTGGAGGAAAAGCCCAAGCGCTCGGCGCTGTTCCTTGCGGTGACGGCTGAGGAGGGCGGTCTGCACGGGTCGGCCTACTACGCCCAGCATCCGCTGGTGCCGCCGGGCAAGACGGTCGCGGCTCTGAACTTCGACGCCTTCTTCCCCCTGGGCCGCACCCGCGACATTATCGCCGCCGGCAGCGAGCGCACTACGCTCTATCCCCTCGTGCAGGATGCCGCCCGCCGCTTCCAGTTCGAGATCAAGCCCGACCCCAGGCCGGAACAGGGCAGCTTCTACCGCTCCGATCACTTTTCTTTCGCCCGTGCCGGCATCCCCGCCTTCTCTATCCATCTCGGCAGCGACTTCATCAACCGCTCCCAGGGCGCCGGCGCCGACCTGTTCCGCCGGTTCAACACCAGCCACTACCACCAGCCCTCCGACGAGTTCAACGAGGACTGGGATTTCTCCGGACTCGAGCACGTATCGCGCTTCGCCATGTTGCTCGGGCGGACGGCGGCCAACCTGGACAAGCTCCCCACCTGGAACCCCGGGGACGAGTTTCTCGCCGCCCGCCAGGCCAGCGGGGTCCGCTGAGCCGGCGGCGCTGCCACTGATCAACCGGCCGGTGCGGCCCGCCGCAGGGTGACCACGGCCTGCGCTTCCGCCGACCGGCCTTCCCCCACCGGCCCCACTTTCTCGGCCGTCTTGAACTTGACCGACACGGCATCAAGAGCGAGCCCGAGGGTGGCGGCCAGCTTCTCGCGGATAGCAGTGCGGTACTCCTTCAGCTTGGGCCGTTCCAGGATCACGTTCGCGTCGACATTCACCGGTTCGTAACCCCGCGCGCGCGCCAACGCCAGGGCGTGGCGCAGGAAGACCAGGCTGTCGGCGCCCTTCCAGCCAGGATCGCTGTCGGGGAAGTGCATGCCGATATCCCCCAGGGCGGCGGCTCCCAGGATGGCGTCGGTGATGGCGTGGGCCAGCACGTCGGCGTCGGAGTGGCCGTCGAGCCCGAACTCGGCCGCCACCGCCACCCCGCCCAGGATCAGAGGCCGCCCGGCGATCGTCCTGTGCGCGTCCCAGCCCAGCCCGGTGCGGTATTCCGCTCCGCTCACGCCGGCTCCGGCTTGGCCGACTCTTCGGAAAGGAACAGCCGCGCCAGGTCCATGTCGGTCGGTTTGGTGATCTTGATGTTGCGGTCGCTGCCGAGCACGACGCTGACCTCGACCTGGTCCAGGCGCTCCACCAGGCTGGCTTCGTCGGTCCCGATGAACCCATCCTCGCGCGCCTTGGCAAAGGCCTGGCGTAGCAAATCGACCCGGAACACCTGCGGGGTCTGCGCCAGCACCAGCCGGTCGCGCGGAATGGTGGCGCGGATCTTGTTCCGGTGGACCTGTTTCACCGTGTCCACCGGGACGATGCCAACAATGGCCGCCCCCGCCGCGGCGGCCTCCGCCAGCACGCTGTCCACGGTTTCCAGGTCGATGAACGGCCGCACGGCGTCGTGCACGGCAACCAGTTTGGTTTCCGGCGAAATCGCGGCCAGAGCGTTCTCCACCGACTCCTGCCGCGAATCGCCCCCTTCCACCAGCTTCACCGGCCGGGCGAAGCCCGCCCCGTCGATCATCTCTCGGACCCAGTCGATGTCCTCCCCGCGCAGGGCGACCACGATTTCCGCCACCGCCGGGCAGGCCATGAACTTCCGGATCGTGTGCAGCAGGATCGGGGAGCCGTCCAGCAGCATGAACTGCTTCCGGCTGGTGCCGTACTTCTCCGGCTGCGCACGGCCCATGCGCGTGCCGAGACCGGCTGCGGGCAATATGACGGAGACTCGCATGTTGAGCTAGGTCCTTTATTCTACCCGATCCGCGGGCGCGTTCAACGCGGCGCGGCGGGGCTGGGCGCGTGATCGCTCTTGCGGTCGGGCCGCTCCTGGTGCGCCTTTTCGTACACCGCGTGCACTCGCTCATCGAATCGCCCGAAGATCATCTTGCCAGCGGTGGTTTGCAGCACGCTGGTGACAGCCACGTCGATGGTCTTCGAGATCATCTTCTTGGCGTTGTCCACCACCACCATGGTGCCGTCGTCCAGGTACGCCACGCCCTGGTTGTACTCCTTGCCTTCCTTGAGAATGAAGACCCGCATGATTTCGCCCGGCAACACGATCGGCTTCAGCGCGTTGGCCAGCTCGTTGATGTTCAGGACCTCGACCCCGTGCAGTTGAGCGATCTTGTTCAGGTTGAAATCGTTGGTGATGATCTTGCAGTCGTAGGCCTTGGCCAGTTCGATCAGCTTCATGTCCACGTCGCGGACGTTGGGGAAATCGTCCTCCAGAATCTGCACGCTGAGCTGCGCCATCTTCTGGATCTTCTGGAGAATGTCCAGCCCCCGGCGCCCGCGGTTGCGCTTCATCGAATCGGCCGAATCGGCCACCAGTTGCAGCTCGCGCAGCACGAACTGGGGAATCACCAGACTGCCGTCTAGAAAGCCGGTTTCGGCAATATCGGCGATGCGCCCGTCGATGATCACGCTGGTGTCCAGGATCTTGAAGGCGTGCTTGGCGGCCTTCTCCCCTCCGAACAACCCGCCGAGAGCGGACAGATTCAACATGTCCCCCTTGTTCGCCCCCACAACCAGCCCCACGTAGGTCATGAAAAGAAGGATTCCAAGCTGCATAAAAGGCACCGTCTCCGGGTTTCCCCGCAGCGCTCCGCCGATCACCAGCGACATCAGATAAGCGCCCAAAATGCCGAGGACCGACCCGATGGCGGCCCCGATCAGCCGTTTCAGACTGACCTGCTTCAACCGGATCTCGAAGAAAACAACTCCCAAACCGAACACGAGTCCCGCCAGCGCTCCGAATAGAGGACCCAGACCAAAAGGCTTGAGGAAAAGACCACTCAGCGTGAGCAATAAAACAAAAATGACCCGTACGATCTGCAAATCGTTGAACATACTATCCCTCGTTACGGCCGCGTGCCAAAAACGCCAATCGGCGATGAATAGCTTTTATTCTTATAGCGTACGGCAAAGCCGGCCTTGAGTATAGCACCCGACGGGGAAATCGATCCAACCAGGAGTGGAGACACCGTACCAGGACGGCGTCGAAGGAGACACAAGATGGACTACCCGGCGGAAGGGCCTTCCGCCGGCGGGTTTGGCTAGAGCGCCTTCGCCAGTTCTTCCGCGAACGCGCTGTGCGGCGCCTGGGCCGACCGGCCTCGCTTCGGCTTCCGGTTGGCGCGCCGGGGACGATCCATCGCTCCGGCACTGGAGGGGGCGCCGGCCGGAACCGGTGATCTCGCCAGGGCGCCCTTCGAGCGGGGCGGCTGCGCGGGGTTGGCGCGCAACAGCCGGTCCTCCAGAGGAGCCCGGTCGAAGCGGCGGATGATGGAGTTCATCTCCTCCGCATTCGGGGCGTCGATGAAAGCGAATCCCTTCGACTCCTGTGTTTCGGGGTTTCGGATGACTTTGACGCTATCGGCCACGAGGTTGTCGGTGGCCAGCCAGGACTTGATATCGTCAGCGGTCACCCAGACCGGTAGATTACCGAGAAAGACGGTGCAACTCATTCTAGGGTGTTACTCACTCCGTTGGTCGGGATTTGGGGGGTTTGCTCCGCGCGGTAGGGCATGAGAGCATCTCTAGGATATCACACCCGTCCCCGCACGGCAATTCGAGCGTTGCCTCATGCACTGAATTCCACCGGCCGCGCCAGCTTCACCGCCGGATTGGCGCGCAACTGGGCCAGCACGTTCTCCGGCACCATCCCGTCGGTCTCCACCACCGCGATGGCCGCCAGCGGCTCGCCGGGCCTTGACGGCGCGTCCTCGCGCCCGAGAGAGAAGTTGGCGATGTTGACGCCGTTCTTCCCCAGCACCGTCCCCACGTGGCCGATCACGCCCGGCACGTCCTGGTTCTTCATGAACGTCAGGTGCCCGGCCAGCGGCGTTTCGCAGTAGATGCCGTCCACCTGGATCAGCCGCGGTTTGTCCAGCACCACCGCGCCCTCCACCGAGGTTACCCCCGAGTCGGTCTCCAGCTCCAGCCGGATGGTGTCCATGGCGGCAATGCGCTTTTCGTGCCGCTCCGCGGTGGCGATGCCACGCTCCGAGGCGATTCCCATGGCGTTCACCAGGTTCGCTTTGAGCGTCAGGGACCGGTTCAGCACCCCCGCCACTCCCGCGTTGCGGATCAACTGCGTGTTCATCTCGGCGATGCGGCCGAAGTAGGTCAGCCGCACGGCGCGCGGGTTGCCGGTGGCGATGTAGGAAGCGAAGTTCCCCAACCGCTCGGCCAGGGCCAGGTACGGTCCCACCGCCTTGAACTGCTCGGGCGACATGGCCGGCATGTTCACCGCGTTGATGACCACGCCGCTGTTCAGGTACTCGATCACCTGGGCGACGATGCGGACGCCGACGATCTCCTGCGCCTCTTCGGTCGAGCCGCCGATGTGAGGGGTGGCGATCAACTGGTCCAGGCCCAGCAGCGGCAGGTCCGGGGCGGGCGGCTCCGGGCTGAAAACGTCGAGGGCGGCG